>NZ_JBLROA010000060.1:0-37327 GCF_047921505.1 Micromonospora sp. SL1-18
CGGGCCTGCGCGCGGGCCTTTCCACCCGCCGGGCCTGTGCGCGGGCCCGGTCAGCGGACCGGCAGGCCCTTGCTGCCGGCACCCTTCAGCGAGCGGGTCAGCGTCCGGTTCCCCAGCCAGAGAAAGCACTGCACCCCGCGGTCGCCGTCGTTCCACTGCTCCGCGACGGGGTGGTAGATGATCGTGCCGGCCCGGTACCGCATGTCGCTGTTGTTCGGCACCTTGACGTATGCCGCGATCAGCGCCCGGCACGCCTTGTGCGCCCGTTCGGAGTCGCGCTGGAAGTCGGCGTACGTGACGTCGGGGAACGGGTGGATTCCGACGAACTCGGCGTGGTGCTTCGCGGTGCAGGCGACCGGTCGCATCTCCTCGATGTCGTCCTTGCTGAGCTTCGGTTCGAAGCAGCCGTAGGCCAGCGGGGACCCCGGCGTCAGAGCGTTGCGTAGGCTGGCGCTGCGTGCGGTCACGCTGTCGTCGTCCAGGCTGGTCACCTCGAACAGGTCACAGCGGAACCAGCGGGCACCGCCGCTCCAGGCCGGCGCCGACGGGAAGACGATGGACAGCCGCAGCCGTCCCGAGCGCCAGTCGGCCCCGACCGCCTTGCTGACCTGCCGGTCGCATTCGGCGTACGCGGTCCGCATCCCGTCCGATCCGGTGCGTGGGGGAGCGTCCCGACCGGTATCCGCATCGGTCAGCGTGCCCACGTGCAGCGTCTCGGCGCGGTGTGAGGTGGTGCAGTCGATCGGGTTGTAGCCGCTGAGGTAGCCGACGTCCTGGATCGTGGCGTGACAGACCTCGGCCGCCGGCACGAACGCCTCGGCGGCCGGGAAGGCGGGCCAGTCGTCGGCCAGGTCCCGGTCCACCCCGGCCGGCACGCCGCATCCGGCGAGCGCCAGCATCGCCGTCACACCGACGGCGACCGCCGTCCACCTTCGCCGCATCGCCCCACCGACCTCCCCGTCGTCGTGGTGCACCTCATGCCACGGCGGTGCAGCATACGGCACCGGGGCCCGGTGGCGGGGAGGGCGGTGGCGGGGAGGGCGGGCGGTGCCGGGCTGCGGGCGACGAAGGCGCCGTTCGTACACTGGCCCGGTGACCGTACCGCCGCCGATCATCGCCCCCAGCATTCTGGCCGCCGATTTCGCCCGCCTCGCCGACGAGGTCCGCGCCGTCGAACACGCCGCGGACTGGTTGCACGTCGACGTCATGGACAACCACTTCGTGCCGAACCTGACCATCGGGCTGCCCGTGGTGCAGAGCTTGCGCGCGGCGACCGAGCTGCCGTTCGACGTGCACCTGATGATCGAGGACCCGCGCCGCTGGGCCCCCGGGTACGCCGACGCCGGGGCGTACAACGTCACGTTCCACGCCGAGGCGTGCGACGACCCGGTGGCGCTCGCGAAGGACCTCCGCTCGGCCGGGGCGAAGGCGGGGCTGGCGATCGACCGGGACACCCCGATCGAGCCGTACCTGGAGCTGCTGCCCAGCTTCGACACGCTGCTGATCATGACGATCAAGGCCGGCTTCGGGGGGCAGCGGTTCATCCCGCAGTTGCTGGACAAGGTGCGTGCAGCCCGGCGGCACGTCGACAGCGGCCACCTGGAGCTGCGGATCGAGGTCGACGGCGGGATCGCCGCCGACACCATCGAGCAGGCCGCTGAGGCGGGCGCCGATGCCTTCGTCGCCGGCACCGCGGTCTACGGCGCCGACGATCCCGCCGAGGCGGTCCGCCGCCTGCGGGCCATGGCGGAACGCGCGGCCTCCGGGGCCTGAGGTGGACCCGGCCAGCGAGCGACCCGACGTCATCCTGGTCGTCGACGACGACGAGGACATCGCGCGGTTCGTCGAGTTCAACCTACGCCTGCACGGCTTCGAGGTGCTGCACGCCAGCGACGGCCAGGAGGCGCTCGAGGTGATCGAGCGGCAGCGGCCCGACCTGGCCGTGGTCGACCTGATGATGCCGCGCATCGACGGCCTGGAGCTAACCCGCCGGCTTCGCGCCGACCCGATGACCTCGGCGCTGCCGGTGATCATGTTGACCGCCAAGGGCATGACCGTGGACAAGGTCAATGGCCTCAGCGCCGGTGCCGACGACTACCTGGTCAAACCCTTCGACACCGCCGAACTGGTCGCCCGGGTCAGCTCCACGCTGCGCCGCAACAAGGAGTTCCGCGAGGTCTCCCCGCTGACCGGGTTGCCCGGCAACAGCCGGATCCGCCGCGAGATCAGCGACCGGGTGCGCAGCGGCGCCGACTACGCGGTCGGCTACGTCGACATCGATCGGTTCAAGAGCGTCAACGACCGGTACGGGTTCGTCCGGGGCGACGAGTTCATCTCCGCCCTGGCCCGCAGCCTGCACCGGGCCGTGGTGTCGATCGGCCTGCCGCCGGCGTTCCTCGGCCACGTCGGCGGCGACGACTTCGTCATCGTCTGCGCCCCGGAGCAGGTCCGCCCGCTGACCTTCCGGGCGGTGGAGGACTTCGAGAACGCCGCCGACGCCCTGTACGACCCGGTCGACCGGGAGCGTGGCTTCGTCGAGCTGAAGGACCGGCGGGGCAACATCAGGCGGGCCGCCCTGGTCACCCTCTCCATCGGGGTCTCCCTCTCCGACGCCAACAAGCGCTTCACCGATCCACTCGAGGCGATCGCCGTCGCCTCCGAGATGAAGTCGGTCGCCAAGAGCCAACCCGGGTCGTACGTCGCGGTCGACCGCCGGCGCGGGGTGACCTGATCGGGTCCCGCTTCCCTGTGAAGTAGCTCGCCTCTCTGGCGCGGCCCCCCGTCCGACGTGTAAGACTCTCGGTGTACCCACCACGCGCTGGCGGGGCTCGGTGAAATTCCGAACCGGCGGTGATCCACGGTCCGACCGTGGTAAGCCCGCGACCCGGACGGCTTCGGCCGGACGGTGGACCTGGTGAGAATCCGGGGCCGACGGTTGGGGCGCGGCTCGTCCGCCCCCAGACAGTCCGGATGGGAGACAGCGCGCGGGACGGGGAGGCCTCTGCCGGCCGCTGGCACCGTCAGCGCCGCGTGGGCTTTCTCGGGGCCGGCGTCGCCGTCCCCGGGTCTCCGCCGCCGCCTGTCCGCGGCATCCGTGTCGCCACCTCCCAGCCTCGCCCGCGCGTACCTGGCGAGCGAGAGGGCAGGGGCAGGCGATGGCGAGCGTCTCCGTCGACGAGGCGATGCGGCACGCGATCGCCCTGGCGGCCCGCGGCCTCGGCACCACCAGCCCCAACCCGTTGGTCGGCTGCGTGCTGCTCGACGCGGCCGGCGAGATCGTCGGCGAGGGGTTCCACGCGTACGCGGGCGGCCCGCACGCCGAGATCGTCGCCCTCGCCCAGGCCGGCAAGCGCGCCCGGGGCGGCACCGCCGTGGTCACCCTGGAACCCCGCGACCACACCGGCCGTACCGGCCCCTGCAGCCATGCGCTCATCGCCGCCGGGGTCGCCCGGGTGGTGGTCGCCGTGCCCGACCCCAACCCGATCGCCTCCGGCGGCGCGGCCACCCTGCGCGCCGCCGGAATCGAAGTCGAGATCGGGGTACGCGTCGGGGAGGCCGAGGCCGGCAACATCGCCTGGCTCACCTCGATGCGCCGCGGCTGGCCGTACGTGATCTGGAAGTACGCCGCCACCCTCGACGGGCGCTCCGCCGCGGCCGACGGCACCAGCATGTGGATCACCTCAGAGGCGGCCCGGATCGACGTGCACGCCCTGCGCGGCACCGTCGACGCGGTGATCGCCGGGGTCGGCACGGTGCTCGCCGACGACCCCCGGCTCACCGCCCGCAACCTGCGCGACGGCACCCTGGCCATCCGGCAGCCGCTGCGGGTGGTGGTGGACAGCTCGGGGCGTACCCCGGCCGACGCCCGGGTCCGCGACGGCGCCGCCCGGACCTGGATCGCCACCGCCACGGAGGTCGGGGCCGGGCCGGACGGCCGGGTCGACCTGCCGGCGCTGCTCGCGGAGCTGCACCACCGCGGCGTCCGGGCCGCCCTGCTGGAGGGCGGCCCCCGGCTGGCCGGCGCGTTCCTCGCCGCCGGCCTGGTCGACAAGGTCGTCGGGTACGTCGCGCCGAAGCTGCTCGGCGCCGGCCCGACCGCGCTGCTCGACGCCGGCGTGACCACCATCGCCGACGTCATCGACCTGGAACTCACCGACGTCACGCAGGTCGGCCCCGACCTGCGAATCACCGCGCTGCCCCGGAAGAGGGAGGCCTGAAATGTTCACCGGCATCGTCGAGGAACTGGGCGAGGTCATCCGGACCGTCGAGACCGGGGGCGACTCCGCGCTGGTCGCCATCCGCGGCCCGCTGGTCACCTCGGACGCCCGACACGGCGACTCCATCTCCGTCAACGGGGTCTGCCTGACCGTGGTCGACGTCGACGGCGGCGTCTTCACCGCCGACGTGATGGGGGAGACCCTGCGCCGCACCGCGCTCGGGGCGTTGCGCCCGGGCGACCCCGTCAACCTGGAGCGGGCCGCCGCGCTGAACAGCCGGCTCGGCGGGCACCTCGTCCAGGGGCACGTCGACGGGGTCGGCGAGATCATCGCCCGGGAGCCGGCCGCCCAGTGGGAGACCGTCCGCTTCCGGCTGCCCGCCGCGCTGTCCCGGTACGTGGTGGAGAAGGGCTCGATCACCGTCGACGGCGTCTCGCTGACCGTCGCCGAGGTCGGCGACGACTGGTTCACCGTCGGGCTGATCCCCACCACGCTCAAGCTCACCACGCTCGGCGCCAAGGGCGTCGGCGACCCGGTCAACCTCGAGGTGGACGTGCTGGCCAAGTACGTCGAGCGGCTGCTCGGCGACCGCCTCGCCGGGGGCCCGGCGCTGCCCGGCGGCGCGGTTGTCCCGGGTGACCACTGATGGGCCCGTTCGGCTGGCTGCTCGACGCCCAGCTCCAGATCGCCGGCTCGCCGGTGCTGGTCCGGGAGATTGTCGGCAACGTCTTCGGGCTCGCCTCCGCGCTGTTCGGGCTGCGCCGGCTGGTCTGGGCCTGGCCTGTCGGCATGGCCGGCAACGCATTGCTGTTCACCGTCTTCCTCGGCGGCGCCTTCGCCACCCCGCAGGCGCACGACCTCTACGGTCAGGCCGGCCGGCAGGTCTTCTTCTTCGCGGTCAGCCTCTACGGCTGGTGGCGCTGGTCGCGTAACCGGCGTGCCGGGGCCGGGGAGCAGCCGGCGGTCACCCCGCGCTGGGCCACCGGCCGGGAGCGGCTCGGCCTGCTCGCCGTCGCCGTGCTCGGCACCGCCGTCGCGTACCCGGTGCTGGGCGCGCTGGGCTCGTGGGGGCCGCTGCCGGACGCCTGGATCCTGGTCGGCAGCCTGCTCGCCACGTACGGCATGGCCCGCGGCTGGGTGGAGTTCTGGCTGATCTGGATCGCCGTCGACGCGGTCGGGGTGCCGCTGCTGCTGCGCGGCGGCTTCTATCCGTCGGCCGCCATGTACCTGTTCTACGGCGGGTTCTGCGCCGCCGGCCTGGCCGCCTGGTGGCGTACCTCCCGGGCCGCCGGGCCCGCCCGCAGTGAGATCCCGCCGACGTACTCGGAGGCCGTTGTATGAGCATGACGTTTGGCAGCATTGAGCAGGCGGTGGCGGACATCGCCGCCGGCCGGCCCGTCGTCGTGGTCGACGACGAGGACCGGGAGAACGAGGGTGACCTGATCTTCGCGGCCGAGCTGGCCACCCCGGAGTTGGTCGCCTTCATGGTCCGCTACACCTCGGGCTACATCTGCGTGCCGCTCACCGAGAGCGAGTGCGACCGGCTGGACCTGCCGCCGATGCACCACACCAATCAGGACCGGCGGGGCACCGCGTACACGGTGACCGTGGACGCCCGGGAGGGGGTCAGCACCGGCATCTCCGCCGCCGACCGGTCGCACACCATCCGGCTGCTCGCCGACCCGTCGACCGGCCCGGCCGACCTGGCCCGCCCCGGGCACGTGGTGCCGCTGCGGGCCCGCGCGGGCGGCGTGCTGCGCCGGCCCGGGCACACCGAGGCGGCCGTGGACCTGACCCGGCTGGCCGGGCTGCGCCCGGCCGGGGTGCTCTGCGAGCTGGTCAACGACGACGGCACCATGATGCGCCTGCCGGACCTGGAGAAGTTCTGCGCCGAGCACGGGCTGACGCTGATCACCATCGCCGACCTGATCGCCTACCGGCGGCGCACGGAGAAGCAGGTGGAGCGGGTCGCCGAGGCGCGGATGCCCACCCCGTACGGCGTGTTCCGGGCGCTCGGCTACCGCACCGAGCACGACACGGCCGAGCATGTCGCGCTGGTCATGGGCGATCTCGGTGACGGGGCGGAGGTGCTGGTCCGGGTGCACTCCGAGTGCCTCACCGGCGACGTCTTCGGCTCGCTGCGTTGCGACTGCGGCCCCCAGCTGCAGGCCGCCCTGGCCCGGGTGGCTCAGGAGGGGCGCGGTGTGGTGCTCTACGTGCGCGGGCACGAGGGGCGCGGCATCGGGCTGCTGCGCAAGCTCCAGGCGTACCAGCTCCAGGACCAGGGCCGGGACACCGTGGACGCGAACCTCGACCTGGGGTTGCCCGCCGACGCCCGGGACTACGGCACCGGCGCGCAGATCCTCTACGACCTGGGCGTGCGCTCGATGCGGCTGCTGACCAACAACCCGGCCAAGCGGGCCGGCCTGGAGGGGTACGGCCTCACGGTGAGCGGCCGTGAGGGGCTGCCCGTCCGGTCGAACCCGGAGAACGTGCGTTACCTGAGGACCAAGCGGGATCGGATGGGCCACCTCCTGGAGGGGCTGGACGAGGGGACCGAGGCGCCGATGGGCCGCCCGGTCGCCGGCGACGAGATCGGAGCGTAGGCATGGCGGGTTTTGGGGAACCGGGCGTCACCCTGGTGGACGCCGCCGGGCTGACCGTCGGCGTCGTGGCCGCGCGTTGGCACGGCGACCTCACCGACCACATGGTCGACCGGGCGGTGGCCGCCGCCGAGGCGTGCGGCGCGCGGCCCGTGGTGGCCCGGGTGGCCGGCTCGGTGGAGCTGCCGGTGGTGGCCCAGGCGATGGCCCGCCGGTACGACGTGGTGGTCGCCCTCGGCGTGGTGGTGCGGGGCGCCACCGCCCATTTCGACTACGTCTGCAAGTCGGTGACCGAGGGGCTGACCCGGGTTGCGCTGGACGAGGGCAAGCCGGTGGCGCACGGGGTGCTCACCGTGGACACCATCGAGCAGGCCCGGGACCGGGCCGGCCTGTCCGGCTCGGCGGAGGACAAGGGCTGGGCGGCCACCGTGGCGGCCCTGGACGCCGCCCTGGCCATCCGCGGCCTCGACGCCATCAACGGCCACCGGGTGGGCTTCGCCTGATCGATCCCGACTCGGCTGCCCAACCCGACGAGGTGGACGGGGAGCTACCCGGCGGGGGGTGCCGGTGGGCGCGGCAGCAGCAGCGCTGCGGTGGCCGCGTTGAGCGCCACGAAGAGCGTCCGGCGGGGCGCCCGGTCGACCACCCAGCCGACCAGCGGGGCGAGCACCATCGGCGCGGTCAGCGCGACGAAGGTGGCGTCGGCCAGCCCGTCGGAGCCGGTCAGCTCCTTGACCCACACGGCCAGGGCCAGCAGCAGGACCGACTCGGCGACCATGCTCACGGTCAACGCGAGGAAGAACCGGAAGTCCGGCCGGCGCAGCAGCTGTCTCATCGGGCCTCGTTCCCCTCCGCGTCGGCGTCGCTGACGACCGTCCCGTGTTCCGTGCTCCCGTCGGCTTCGCCGCCGACCGGTCCGCTTCCCGTGTTCCGTTCGGCGTCGGCCCTGCCGACGGCCGGTTCGTCGACCTCGGGTACGCCCCAGGCCATCAACCGCACCGGCCGCGAGCCCGGCGGGCGGGCCGCCGGGTCGGTGAGCCGGTCCAGGTAGCGCCCAGACAGCGCCTGGGTTTCCGCCTGCAGGCCATTGAGCTCGTCGGCGGTGCACCACGCTATGAACTGGTTGAAGAAGCCGGCGTCCCGCCAGGCGGCGGGCTGCTGGCGGCGGGCCGCCCACCAGTCCCGGAGCTTGCGGTACTCCAGGTCGAGCAGGATCCGGGCGGCGGCGTCGCCGGTCTGCGCCAGCTCGGGACTCTGCTCGCCCTGGCCCCACCGGTACCCCTCGGTGACCAGCCGCCACGGCCGCTGCCGGCCGGTGCCGCCGCCGGCCTCGGTGACGAAGCCGTACTTGGCGAGCTGGCGCAGGTGTCAGGAGCAGTTGGCCGGGCTCTCGCCGACCCGTTCGGCCACCTCGCCGGCGGCCCGGCCAGCCACCTGCCGAGAACTCCTGCTTACCGCCGAAGGTCGCACAGATGCTCTGGCCCTGGTCGCCGTGCTTCCATCGGCCCAGAGGTTTGCGGAAGGCATGACTGCTCGCCGCCTATGGAGCTGACATCACAAACGAATCGCTGCAGGACCGAGGAGTGGCGGCTGCCGGCATCGGATCACGCCGCGTCGTTCGCCGAGGCGGGGGCGAGTCGCCTGTGATATCAGGTCCAAAGGGAGTGACAGCTGATCAACCCCACGGCCTTGCGCACGTGCCAACCGCCGGCGATCTGACCGGAAGAGGCCCACACCCGGGTGTGCCGTCCCGGCCACCGGGCCGACCCGGCCCCGCCGCGCGCGGCCCCGCCGGCAAGCTGGAAGAATCGCCTCCCGTGAAGACGTTCGAGGAGCTGTTCGCCGAGCTGCAGGCCAAGGCCGCCGCCGGCACCCCGGGCTCGGGCACGGTCGCCGCGCTCGAGAAGGGGGTGCACTTCATCGGCAAGAAGGTCGTCGAGGAGGCGGCCGAGTCGTGGATGGCCGCCGAGCACGAGGGCCCCGAGCGGGCCGCCGAGGAGATCTCCCAACTGCTCTACCAGGCCCAGGTGCTGATGCTGGCCACCGGTCTCGAACTCAAGGACGTCTACCGACATCTGTGAGTGTTCCCGTCCGCTGATCACCCCGATCGACCGAAGGAGCACTCCACCCATGCTGCGTGTCGCCGTTCCCAACAAGGGCGCCCTGGCCGAGTCGGCCGCCCAGATGCTGCGCGAGGCGGGCTACCGCCAGCGCACCGACCCGAAGGACCTGGTCTGCCGGGACGAGCCCAACGACCTCGAGTTCTTCTATCTCCGCCCCAAGGACATCGCCACCTACGTCGGCTCCGGTGACCTCGACGTCGGCATCACCGGCCGGGACCTGTTGATCGACTCCGGCGCGCCGGCCGAGGAGGTGGTCGACCTGAACTTCGGCCGCGCCACGTTCCGGTTCGCCTCCCGGCCAGAGGACGTGGACTCCGTCCAACAGTTGGGTGGGCACCGGATCGCCACCGCGTACCCGGGCCTGGTCGAGCGGCACCTGGCCGAGCTGGGCGTCAAGGCCGAGGTGATCCGCCTGGACGGCGCGGTGGAGAACGCCATCCGCCTCGGCGTGGCCGACGTGGTCGCCGACGTGGTGGAGACCGGTGCCACCCTGCGCCAGGCCGGGCTGGTGGTGTTCGGGGAGCCGCTGCTGCGCTCCTCGGCGGTGCTGGTCCGCCGGATCGGCGCCCCCGGCTGTGCGCAGGCCGACCAGCTGCTGCGTCGGCTGCACGGCGTGCTGGTCGCCCGGCGTTACGTGATGCTCGCCTACGACGTGCCGGCCGGGCTGCTCGACCGGGCCAGCTCGCTGACCCCCGGCATCGAGTCGCCGACCGTCTCGCCGCTGCACCGCGAGGGCTGGGTCGCCGTGCAGGCGATGGTCCTGCGGGACGACGTGCACCGGATCATGGACGAGCTCTACGAGCTGGGTGCCCGGGCCATCCTGGTCACCAACATCCACGCCTGCCGGCTGTGAGGCCGCTGCCGGCCCCGGTCGCCCTGTCGCTGGTCGTCCTCGGCGGGGTGGCCTCGGCCGCCCAGGGCGTGGTGAACTCCGAGCTGGGGGAGCGGGCCGGCGGCCCGGTGCTCGGCGCGGTGGTCAACAACCTCGGCGGCAGTCTCCTCGTCCTGGTCGGGCTGCTCGCCGTGCCCTCGATGCGGAGCGGGCTGGCCGCGTTGCGTCGCGCCGGCCTGCCGTGGTGGGCGTACCTGGGCGGGTTGGGTGGGGCGGCGATCGTGGTGATCGGCACGTACGTCGTGCCGGTGCTCGGGGTGGCCGTGTTCACCATCGCCCAGGTGGCCGGCGGCAGTCTGGGTGGGCTGGCCGTGGACCGGGTGGGTCTGTCCCCGGTGGGGCGGCTGCCGCTCACCGCGCCCCGGGTCGCCGGGGGGCTGCTCGGCATCGCCGCGGTGACCCTCGCCCAGCTCGGCCGCCCGGTCGGTAACCTGGCGGTGGGGCTGGTCGGGCTCGCGGTCGCCGGTGGGCTGGCGGTGGCCCTGCAGTCCGCGCTGAACGGTCGGGTCTCCGCCGCTGGCAGCACCGCCGCCGGGCTGGCGGTCAACTTCGCCGTCGGCACCCCGGTGATCCTGGTGGTCGCGGCCCTGGTCGGGGCGTTCGCCGCCCGGCCCACGTGGCCCGGGCAGTGGTGGCTCTACATCGGCGGTCTGCTCGGGGTCGGCATCGTGCTCGCCCTGCTGGTGGGCGTCCGCGCGGCCGGGGTGCTGCGGACCGGGCTGGCGCTGGTCGCCGGGCAGCTCGGTGGTGCCCTGGTGCTGGACGTGGTGCTGCCCGGCGGCGCCGGGGCGCGTTGGCCGGTGCTGGTCGGCGCCGGGCTCACCGCGGTGGCGGTGCTGGTGGCCGGCGTGCGGCGGCGCGCACCGGTCCGTGTGGCGGCGGAACGCGAGCCCGAGCCGGATGGCAGACTGGTCGGGTGACCGAGCGGAGCGAGCGAACCATCAAGCCCAGTAGCGATTCAGCGGTGACCGTGCGACCGCGCCGGATCCGGCTGGTCTGCTGGGTCTCGGCCGCCGCTCTGCTGGTGGTGTTCAGCCTGGTGGCCACCTCGCTGACCGGGGGCGTCGGCAACGGCTACGGCACGTTCCAGCGGGGCGACCAGCTCGCCATGATCGGGCTGGGTGTCTTCGGCGCCCTCGGCATCCTGCTCTTCACCCGCCCCCGGGTGGTGGCCGACGCCAAGGGGGTCCGGGTCCGCAACGTGATCGGCTCGCACGAACTGCCCTGGGAGGTCGTCCGCGGGGTCCGGTTCGACCGCGGCGCCCCGTGGGCCAGCCTGGAGCTGCACGACGACGACCTGCTGCCGATGGTCGCCCTCCAGGCCGCCGACAAGGAGCGCGCGGTCGAAGGGGTACGCGCGCTGCGCCGCCTGCACCAGGCCCACCTGGCCACCCTCGCCGCCACCCGCTGACCCTCGCCGCCCCGCCGTGCGACGTCCGCGACGGCGGATGGTGGGGCGGTTTGGGGCGGGGTGGGGTGACGGTGTAGTGTTGCGGGGTCGACCAGACTGCTCCCGTCCCCTGACGTGTGGGCGGTCCTGAAGCGGAGCGCCTGCTCCCACCCGAGTCGCCGCGAAGGTGGCCGGGTCCGGTCCCCGGTTCTGGGCGTGTCCCGGTTCCGGATGCGCGATCATGTGATCGTGCTGACCGGTCGAGCGGGCCCTGGCATGCGCCGGGGCCTTCTGCTTTCCGGGTCGGCTCCCGCCCGGGAGCCCGCGGAGTCGGCACCGTAGGAGACTCGACTCGAGGAGGCCCCATCAGCGTCGAACCACGCGTGAACGAGCAGATCCGGGCACGTGAGGTCCGACTGGTCGGCCCTGAAGGTGAGCAGGTGGGCATCGTCCCGCTGGAGCGCGCCCTTCAGCTGGCCGCGGACGTCGACCTGGACCTGGTCGAGGTTGCGCCGATGGCGCGCCCGCCGGTGTGCAAGCTCATGGACTTCGGCAAGTTCAAGTACGAGAGCGCACTGAAGGCGCGCGAAGCGCGGCGTAACCAGCAGCAGACCGTCATCAAGGAGATGAAGCTCCGGCCGAAGATCGATCCGCACGACTACGAGACCAAGAAGGGTCACGTGGTGCGGTTCCTCAAGGCCGGCGACAAGGTCAAGGTGACGATCATGTTCCGCGGTCGCGAGCAGAGCCGCCCGGAGCTGGGTTACCGGCTCCTGCGCCGGCTCGAGTCCGAGATCTCGGAGCTGGGGTACGTCGAGGCCGCGCCGAAGCAGGACGGCCGTAACATGATCATGGTGCTCGCGCCGCACCGCGCCACCAAGGCCGCCGCCGTGGCCCGCGGTGCCGGACCGCGCGAGCGGGAGACGGGCGCCGCCGAGGCGCCTCCGGCCGAGGCGGCCGGGCCCGCCGGGACCACCGGCGAGTAAAGGGGAGAAGACGTTCCAATGCCGAAGATGAAGAGCCACACGGGCATGGGCAAGCGGGTCCGCGTGACCGGCAAGGGCAAGGTCGTTGCCCAGCAGGCCGGCATGCGGCACAACCTGGAGAAGAAGGCCTCCACCCGCACCCGCCGGCTGACCGGCACCGTCGAGGTGGCCAAGGCCGACGTGAAGCGAATCAAGAAGCTGCTCGGCCGCTGACGCGCGCCACCTGAACCGAAGAAGGAGTTGAGATGGCACGCGTCAAGCGGGCTGTAAACGCCCAGAAGAAGCGTCGTACCCTGCTGGAGACCGCGAGCGGCTACCGCGGTCAGCGCTCCCGCCTCTACCGCAAGGCCAAGGAGCAGGTGCTGCACTCGATGCAGTACGCCTACCGGGACCGCCGCGACCGCAAGGGCGACTTCCGGCAGCTCTGGATCCAGCGGATCAACGCCGGCGCCCGGGCCAACGGCCTGACCTACAACCGGCTGATCCAGGGCCTGCGCCTGGCCGGCATCGAGGTCGACCGCAAGATCCTGGCCGACCTGGCCGTCAACGACGCCGCGGCGTTCGCCGCGATCGTCGAGTTGGCCCGCGCCGCCGTGGCGGCCGAGGGCACCGGTGGCGCCGCGGCCCAGGCCGCCTGATCCACCCGCAGCAGCAGATCGAGGCGTCTCCCATGCCGTCACCATCGCGCGGGAGGCGCCTCGACGCTGTCTCCGGCCCGTTCACCCCGCGTACCCCGAGGGTCGTCGCGGCCCGGCGGCTGCACCGCCGCCGCGACCGCGACACCAACGGCCGGTTCCTGGCCGAGGGGCCGCAGGCCGTCCGTGAGGCCCTGGCCCGCGCCGGCACCGTCGTCGAACTCTTCGGCACGCCGGCCGCCCTGGACCGGTACGCCGACCTCGCCGCCGAGGCCGCCCGGGCCGACGTGCCCGTCTCCGAGGTCACCGACGAGGCCCTGGCGGCGCTCGCCGAGACCGTCGTCCCGCAGGGCCTGGTCGCCGTCTGCCGGCACCTGGACGTGCCGTTGGCCGAGGCCCTCGCCCGCGGGCCGCGGCTGGTCGCGGTGCTCGCCGAGATTCGCGACCCGGGTAACGCCGGCACGGTGCTGCGCACCGCCGACGCCGCCGGTGCGGGCGCCGTCGTCTTCGCCGGCGACGCGGTCGACCCGTACAACGGCAAGTGCGTGCGGGCCTCCGCCGGCAGCCTGTTCCACGTCGACGTGGTCCGCGACCCCGACCCGCCCGCGGTGGTTGACGCGCTGCGGGCCGCCGGGCTATCGGTCTTCGCCACCACGGGGTACGGCGACAGTGACCTCGACGACCTCGCCGACGCCGGCCGCCTGGCCACCCCCACCGCCTGGCTCTTCGGGTCCGAGGCGCACGGCCTGCCCCGGGAGCTGACCGAGGCGGCCGACGCCCGGGTCCGGGTGCCGCTGCACGGGCGCGCCGAGAGCCTGAACCTGGCTGCGGCCGCGGCCGTCTGCCTGTACGCTTCAGCGAGAGCACTGCGCTGACCGTCGAGTCCGCGCGGCCACACAGCAGGGGAGTCATCCGGATGATGAACGCGTCACGGCGTTCGTTTAGCCAGCCCGCCGGTGTCGGCGGGCGGCGGGCCTGACCCTTCCTCCTGCGTACCTCCCCACCGGCGGGCTGCGGCGAAGCCGCGCGTCCGTAGACTCGCCTAGCCGCCCGTGAGGGCCGGCGCCGCCGTGAGGGAGTGCCCGTACGCCATGAGTTACCGCAACGATCCGTACGACCCGAAGCAGGTCGCCCTGCTCGACCCGGACGCCCTGGCCGAGGCCGTGGCCGAGGCCGAGAAGGCGTTCGCCACCGCCGCCGACCCGGACGCGCTGCACGCGCTGCGCCCCGCGCACCTCGGTGACCGGGCCCCGGTCTCGCTGGCCCGCCGGGAGATCGGCGCGCTGCCGCCGGCCGCCAAGTCCGACGCCGGCAAGCGGGTGAACGAGGCCCGCCGCGCCATCGAGACCGCGTACGCCGCCCGCCAGGAGGTCCTGGAGCGGGAGCAGGCGGAGCGGGTGCTGGTCGAGGAGCGGGTCGACGTGACCCTGCCGTACGGCCGCCGGCCGCGCGGCGCCCGCCACCCGCTCAGCACCCTGATGGAGCAGATCAGCGACCTGTTCATCGGGATGGGCTATGAGATCGCCGAGGGCCCCGAGGTCGAGTTGGAGTGGACCAACTTCGACGCGCTGAACATCCCCGCCGACCACCCGGCGCGGGGCCTGATGGACACCTTCCACATCGCCCCGCAGGACGGCTCGGTCGGCGCGGCGTCCGGGAGCCCGGCGAGCTCCGGCCTGGTGCTGCGCACCCACACCTCGCCGGTGCAGGCGCGCACCATGCTCACCCGCAAGCCGCCGATCTACGTGGTGGTGCCCGGCCGGGTCTATCGCACCGACGAGCTGGACGCCACCCACGCGCCGGTGTTCCACCAGGTCGAGGGCCTGGTGGTCGACAAGGGCATCACCATGGCGCACCTGCGCGGCACACTGGACCACTTCGCCCGGGCCATGTTCGGCGAGGGCGCGAAGACCCGGTTCCGGCCGCACTACTTCCCGTTCACCGAGCCGTCGGCCGAGTTCGACGTCTGGTTCCCGGAGCACCGGGACGGGCCGCGGTGGGTCGAGTGGGGCGGCTGCGGCATGGTCAACCCGCGGGTGCTGCGTGCCTGCGGCATCGACCCGGAGGTCTACTCAGGATTCGCGTTCGGCATGGGCATCGACCGGACGGTGATGTTCCGGCACGGGGTCAGCGACATGCGGGATCTGGCCGAGGGCGACGTGCGGTTCACCCGCGCGTTCGGGGTCTGAACGGCGCCACGAGCTAACGGAGACGGTGGTTTAAGAGTCATGCGAGTTTCTGTCAGTTGGCTGCGGGAGTACGTCGACCTCCCCGCTGACCTGCCCTCCGGCGACCTGGAGCAGGCGCTGGTCGACCTCGGCATCGAGGTCGAGTCCATCGAGGACCTGCGGGAGTCGGTCACCGGCCCGCTGGTGGTCGGTGAGGTCCTGGAGATCGAGGAGCTGAGCGGCTTCAAGAAGCCCATCCGGTTCTGCAGGGTCGACGTCGGCACCGCCAACGGCACCGGCGAGCCGCAGGAGATCGTCTGCGGGGCGCGCAACTTCGCCCCGGGTGACCGGGTGGTGGTGATCCTCCCCGGCGGCGTGCTGCCCGGCAACTTCGCCATCGGCGCGCGCAAGACGTACGGGCGCAACTCCAACGGCATGATCTGCTCGGCCAAGGAACTGGGTCTGGGCGACGACCACTCGGGCATCATCGTGCTGCCCGAGGACACCAAGGCGCAGCCCGGCGACGACGCGCGCCCGGTGGTCGGCCTCGACGACGTGGTGGTCGACGTGGAGATCACCCCCGACCGGGGGTACGCGCTGAGCGTGCGCGGCATCGCCCGCGAGCTGTCGCACGCCCTCGGTGTGCCGTTCCACGACCCGGCCGCGATCCCGGCGCCCGGCGGCACCGCCGAGCCGGCGTACCCGGTCGAGGTGCGGGACACCGTCGGCTGCGACCGGTTCGCCGCCCGGATGGTGCGCGGCGTGGACCCGACCGCGCAGACGCCCGGCTGGATGTCCCAGCGGCTCACCGTGGCCGGCATCCGCAGCATCTCGCTGCCGGTCGACATCACCAACTACCTGATGCTCGAACTCGGCCAGCCCATGCACGCGTTCGACGCCGACCGGATCAGCGGGCCGCTGGTGGTCCGCCGCGCCGAGCCGGGGGAGAAGCTGACCACCCTGGACGGGGTGACCCGCAGCCTGGTCGCCGAGGACATGGTGATCTGCGATGACAGTGGGCCGATCTCGCTCGCGGCGGTGATGGGCGGCGAGACCAGCGAGGTCGTCGCCTCCACCACCGACGTGCTCTTCGAGGCCGCGCACTGGGACCCGGCCATGGTGGGCCGCACCGCCCGCCGGCACAAGCTGTTCAGCGAGGCGGCCAAGCGGTGGGAGCGGGGCGTCGACCCGGCTCTGCCCCTGGTCGCGCTGGAGAAGGCGGTCCGGCTGCTCACCGAGCACGCGGGCGGCACGGTCGGCGGGGAGATCCTCGACCTCGACCACGCCCGGCCGCGTACCCCGGTCACCCTGCCGGCGGACCTGCCGTCGCACCGGGTCGGGGTGGCGTACTCGCCGGAGCGGGTGGTCGAGCTGCTGGAGCAGGTCGGTTGCACCGTCGAGCGGGGCACCGACCGGCTCGGCGAGGACCCGGGCGAGGTCGGGGTGGCGGCCGCCGGCGGTGCCGAGGTGCTCACGGTGACCCCGCCGAGCTGGCGGCCCGACCTCACCGACCCGGCCGACCTGGTCGAGGAGGTGGTCCGCCTCGACGGGTACGACCGGGTGCCGTCGGTGCTGCCCACCGCGCCGGCCGGCCGTGGCCTCACCTGGCAGCAGCAGCGCAGCCGGGCGGTCGCCCGGTCGTTGGCCGAGCGCGGGTACGTCGAGGTCCTCGCGCACCCGTTCGTCTCCGGCGAGCTGGCCGACCAGCTCGGCCTGCCGGCCGACGACCCGCGCCGCCCTGCGGTGCGGGTGGCGAATCCGCTGTCCGAGGAGGAGCCGCTGCTGCGTACCACGCTGCTCGGCCCGCTGCTCGGCATCCTCAAGCGCAACATCGGCCGGGGCCAGCGCGACGTGGCGATCTACGAGACCGGTGCGGTGTTCCACCCGCGCCCCGGCGCCGGCACGCCGCCGGCCATGGGCGTGGACCGCCGCCCCACCGACGAGGAGTTCGCCGCCGCCGACGCGGTGGTGCCGGACCAGCCGCGGCACGTCGCCGTGGCGCTGGCCGGCGACATCGAGCCGGCCGGCTGGTGGGGCCCGGGCCGGGCGGCCGGCTGGGCGGACGCCGTCGAGGCCGGTCGGGCCGTCCTCGCCGCCGCCGGCCTGCTGGCCGACCGGGTCACCGTCCGGGCCGCCGAGCGCGCCCCCTGGCATCCCGGCCGCTGCGCCGAGCTGCTGGTGGACGGCACCGTGGTCGGTTACGCCGGTGAGTTGCACCCGGCCGTGGTGGCGACGCTGGAGCTGCCCCGCCGCACCTGTGCGATGGAGCTGAACCTGGACGCGCTGCCCTCGGCGCCGATGGTGGCCGGCCCGGCCGTCTCCACCTTCCCGCCCGCGCTGATCGACGTGGCGCTGGTGGTGGACGAGTCGGTGCCCGCCGCCGAGGTCGAGCGGGCCCTGGTGGAGGGGGCCGGCGAACTGCTGGAGGACGTCCGGCTCTTCGACGTGTACGCCTCGGAGCAGCTCGGCGCGGGCCGCAGGTCGCTGGCGTACAAGCTGACGTTCCGGGCGCCGGACCGGACGCTCACCGTCGAGGAGGCGGTGGCCGCCCGCGACGCGGCGGTGGCCGAGGCCGGCGGCCGCTTCGGCGCCACCCTGCGCGGCGCCTGAGGTGCCGCTCGACGGATGAGTGGTGGTGGCCCGGCGGCGATGCCCGCCGGCCACCCCACCGGCCCCCGCGGTGCGGTCAGATCCAGCCGCGCAGCGCCGCCTCAACGCCGGCCTGGAAGCGGCTCTCGGCATCGAGGCGCTTCATCAGGGCGGACACCGTACGGCGTACGGTGCGCTCGGAGAGCCCCAGATGTACTGGTGCAGCATCGACAGCGGTGCGCCGCCGGGGGAGCCGGCGAAGTAGGAGCCGGCCCGCAGGCGGGCGTCCCGTCAGAAGTAGCGGTGAAGCTCGGGGAAGTCACGGCGCAGGCATCGGGAGGACACGCCCTTGAGGGAGTTGACCAGTTTGGACAGGGCTACCTTGGGTGGGAAGTTGACCAGTAGGTGGACGTGGTTGTTCTCGCCGTTGAACTCGACCAGTTCGCATTCGAACTGCTCGCACACCTCCCGCATCACCTGTTCGAGGTAGCGCAGGTGCTCGTCGGTGAAGCCGTGCACCCGGTACTTCGTCACGAAGACCAAGTGGGCGTGAAGCATGAAGGTGCAGTGCCTGCCAGTGCGAACCGGCTAGCCGGTAACCACCCGAACAAGTGTACGATGTGGACCGTGATGGCGGATACGGGGCGGCGGTACCGGCTTTACCCCACCGACGAGCAGGCGCAGCGCCTGGTGTCGTGGGGGCATACGTGCCGCTGGCTGTACAACACCGCCCTGGAGCAGCGCCAGTTCGCCTGGCGGCAGCGCAAGGTCACCCTCGGGGTGTCCGCCCAGTGCACGTTCTTGACGCAGGCGCGTAAGGAGCTGGACTGGGTCGCGGACCTGCCAGCGCAGTCTGGTCAGCAGGTGCTGCGCCAACTGGACCAGGCGTACCGCAACTGGTGGAACCCAGAGCATCCTGCCGGGCCGCCGACGCGTAAGCGCAAGTCGCCGCGGCTGTCCGTGCCATTCCCGGGTCAGGCGATCGAGGTGCGACGCCTCAACCGCCGATGGGGCGTCGTCAACCTGCCGAAGGTCGGCGAGGTCAAGTTCCGCTGGTCCCGCCCCTTGGGCGGCACGGTCCGCAACGCCGTGGTGTCGTTCGACGGCACCGCCTGGCACGTCGGGTTCGGCGTCCACGCCGGTGCCAAGACGCCGCAGGCGCATGCCCGGCCCGACACCGTCGTGGGTGTCGACCGTGGAGTGAAGGTCGCCCTTACCATGTCCGACGGGCGCATGTGGAACCGCACCTTCGCCTCACCGGGCCAGGAGCGGAAGCTGGCCCGGCTCAAGTCGAAGGCCGGCCGGCAGGAGACCGCGCGCCGCAAGCACAGTGCGACAACCTCGAACCGCGCCCGCAAGGTTCGTGCGGAGATCGCCCGAAGCGAGGCGAAGATCCGCAACCGGCGCCGCGACTTCGTGACATGGGCCGCGAACCGCCTCTGCGCCCAGTACGCGGTCGTCAAGCTGGAACGTCTCGGCGTCAAGGCTATGACCGCCACCGCAAAGGGCACCATCGCCGAACCCGGCACGAACGTGCGGCAGAAGGCCGGGCTGAACCGGGCGATCCTCGACAAGGGCTGGGGCATGTTCGAGCAAGCCCTAACCAATCGGACACGCGCCACCGGCACCCGCATCGCCAGGGTGCCAGCCGCGTTCACGTCCCAGCGGTGCAGCCGCTGCGGGAACACCGATCGGAACAACCGCGAAAGCCAAGCGATGTTCCGGTGCGGGCCCTGCGGACACCAGGCCAACGCTGACGTGAACGCCGCGATCAACGTCAGGGACGCCGCCGAGGCGACGTCCCCACACACCGGGCGGGCAGCCCGGGACAGGAGCCAGCCGGTGTCCTGTCAACCACCCACCCAGCGCCGGCGACATGTGGCGCTGGAAGCGGGAATCTCCCTCCTTTAGCTTTAGGCGGGGGAGGATGTCAAGTCGGTGACCTCGCGTCGTACGCGCATCTGGTCATGGTGATCGGGGTCGCGGTCAGCGCGGTGGGGGACACCCTGACCATCTCGCATCCCTTCGGCGAGACCGCGCTGTCCTGGATCGCGGTCATCCTCGGTGGGCCGGCGCTGTTCCTGGTCGGCCGGGCCATGCTCGACTACGCCGGGTTCAGCCGGGTCTCCTGGTCGCGGCCGATCGGGCTGGTGGCGCTGGGGGTCCTGGCCCCGGTGGCCCTGCTGCTGCCACCCCTGCTGGTGGCCGCGGTCGCCGCCGTGGTGCTGGCTGGCGTCGCCACCTCGAACGTCATCAGCTGGTGGCTGTACCCGAGGGAGATGGCGCCACCGCCCGGCCTGCCACCCGGAGGCTGAGGGTGGGTACCTCCGTATTCGAACTTCATGCAGTGGCCTGCATGAAGTTGCATCGCCGACGCTAGCCCTGCTAGCCTTCCTTGCATAGTCATGCGGAGGTGGGTATGGGTATCCGGGTAGCGGTCGCCGGAGCCAGCGGGTATGCCGGCGGTGAGCTGCTCCGTCTGCTCGCCGGGCACCCCGAGTTCGACCTGGTCGCGGCCACCGGTCACGCCCAGGCCGGCCGGCCCGTCGCGGCTGTACACCCGCAGCTCGTCGGGCTGGACTTGGTGCTCGGGACGACCGACCCGGCCACCCTGGCCGACGCGGACCTGGTCTTCCTGGCCCTGCCGCACGGCGAGTCGGCGGCCCTCGCCGCGGCCCTCCCCCCGGCGGTCAAGGTGGTCGACCTCGGTGCCGACCACCGGCTGCGCGACGCGGACGCCTGGGCCCGCTACTACGGCGGCCCGCACGCCGGCGCCTGGACCTACGGTCTGCCCGAGCTGCCCGGCCAGCGGGCCGCGATCACGGCGGCGACCCGGGTCGCCAACACCGGCTGCTACGCGGTCGCCACTGTTCTGGCGCTCGCCCCGCTGATCGCCGCCGGCGCGGTCCTCCCCGCCGACGTGGTGGTGGTTGCCGCCTCCGGCACCTCCGGCGCCGGCCGGGCCGCGAAGGCCCACCTGCTTGGTAGCGAGGTGATGGGCGACCTGTCGCCCTACAAGGTCGGCGCCCATCAGCACGTGCCCGAGATCAAGCAGGCCACCGAGGCGACCAGCCTCTCCTTCACCCCGCTGCTCGCGCCCATGCCGCGCGGCATCCTCGCCACCGTCACCGCCGTCCCCACCGGCGACGCCGATCCGCGCGAGGTGCTCGCTGCGGCGTACGCGGACGCGCCCTTCGTGCACGTGCTGCCCGAGGGGGCGTGGCCGCACACCGCCGCCACCGCCGGCTCGAACTCCTGCCACCTCCAGACCGGCGTCGACGTCGACTCCGGCCGGGTGATCGTGGTCAGCGCCATCGACAACCTCGGCAAGGGCGCGGCCGGCCAGGCCGTGCAGAACGCCAACCTGATGTTCGGCCTCCCGGAGACCACCGGTCTCCCCGTGTTCGGAGTTGCGCCATGACCGTCACCACCCCCCGTGGCTTCCGGGCGGCCGGCGTCGCCGCCGGGCTGAAGGCCAGCGGCGCCAGGGACGTCGCCCTCGTCGTCAACGACGGGCCCGACGCCGGGATCGCCGGCGTCTTCACCGCCAACCGGGTCAAGGCCGCCCCGGTGCTGTGGACCCAGCAGGTCGTCCACGGCGGCGTGGTCCGTGCCGTGGTGCTCAACTCCGGCGGGGCGAACGCCTGCACCGGCCCGGCCGGCTTCCAGGACACCCACGCCACCGCCGAGCACACCGCCGCCGCGCTCACCGCGAGCAGCCCCCGGCTGATGCTCGGCGCGGGCGAGGTCGCGGTCTGCTCCACCGGCCTGATCGGCGAGCGGCTCCCGATGGCCGAGTTGCTCTCCGGCGTACGCGGTGCCGTACGTGAGCTGTCGCGCGACGGTGGCGGGCCGGCCGCCGAGGCGATCATGACCACCGACACCCGCCCCAAGACCACCGTCGCCGAGGGGAGCGGCTGGACCGTCGGCGGCATGGCCAAGGGCGCCGGCATGCTCGCCCCGGCGATGGCCACCATGCTCTGCGTGCTCACCACCGACGCGGTGGCCGGGCCGGAGACCCTCGACGCCGCGCTGCGGGCCGCCACCCGGGTCACCTTCGACCGGATCGACTCCGACGGCTGCATGTCCACCAACGACACGGTGCTGCTGCTGGCCAGCGGCGCGTCCGGCATCGAGCCCAGCGCGGCCGAGCTGACCGCCGCGGTCACCGCCGCCTGCCACGACCTGGCCCAGCAGCTCATCGCCGACGCGGAGGGCGCCACCAAGCAGATCGCCATCGAGGTGGTCGACGCCGCCACCGAGGACGACGCGGTCGAGGTCGGCCGGTCGGTGGCCCGGAACAACCTGGTCAAGACCGCGCTGTTCGGCAACGACCCGAACTGGGGCCGGATCCTCGCCGCGGTCGGCACCACCGCCGCCGCCTTCGAACCGGACGGCGTGGACGTCGCGGTCAACGGGGTGTGGGTGTGCCGGGGCGGCGCCGCCGCGGAGGACCGCGCCAAGGTCGACCTCACCGGCCGGGACGTCACCATCCGGATCGACCTGCACGCCGGGGACGTGGAGGCGACCATCTGGACCAACGACCTGTCGCACGCGTACGTGCACGAGAATTCGGCGTACTCATCGTGAGCGCGAGGAACGCAGCGGAGCGGAGTCCCGCAGTCGCGAACGGAAGGCTGGCGCAGTGAGCCTCACCGCGGACCTCACCCGGGCCCAGGCCAAGGCCGAGACGCTGATCGAGGCCCTGCCGTGGCTGGCCCGCTTCTCCGGGGCCACCGTCGTGGTCAAGTACGGCGGCAACGCCATGGTCGACCCCGAGCTGCAGCGGGCCTTCGCCGCCGACATGGTCTTCCTCCGGTACGCCGGCCTCAAGCCGGTCGTCGTGCACGGCGGCGGGCCGCAGATCTCCGCCATGCTGGGCCGGCTCGGCATCGCCAGCGAGTTCAAGGGCGGCCTGCGGGTCACCACCCCCGAGGCGATGGACGTCGTCCGGATGGTGCTGGTCGGGCAGGTCGGTCGGGAGCTGGTCGGTCTGATCAACGCGCACGGCCCGTTCGCCGTCGGCCTCTCCGGCGAGGACGCCGGGCTGTTCACCGCCGTACGCCGCCCGGCGTACGTGGACGGGGAGCCGGTCGACGTCGGCCAGGTCGGCGACGTGGAGTCGGTGGACGTCTCGGCGGTGGCCGACCTGATCGCGGCCGGCCGCATCCCGGTGATCTCCACCGTCGCGCCGGATGCCGACGGGGTGCTGCACAACCTCAACGCCGACACCGCCGCCGCCGCGCTCGCGGTCGCGCTGGAGGCGCGCAAGCTGGTCGTTCTCACCGACGTCTCCGGCCTGTACGCCGACTGGCCCGACACGTCCAGCCTGGTCAGCGAGATCACGACCGACGACCTGGCGAAACTGCTGCCGTCCCTGGAGTCGGGGATGGTCCCGAAGATGGAGGCCTGCCTGCGGGCGGTGCGCGGGGGAGTGCCCGCCGCGCACGTCGTCGACGGCCGGGTCGCCCATTCCACGCTGCTCGAGGTCTTCACCTCGGAAGGGTTCGGCACGATGGTCGTGAGCGCGAGGAGTGAGCTTGCGAGCCCCGCAGTCGCGAGCAAGGAAAGCACGGTGAGCGCGAGGAGTGAGCTTGCGAGCCCCGCAGTCGCGAGCAAGGAAGGCACGGTCGCGTCATGAGCACGCTGGTGGAACGCTGGGGCCAGTCCATGATGGACAACTACGGCACCCCGCCGCTCGCGCTCGTCTCCGGCTCCGGCGCCGTCGTGGTCGACGAGGCCGGCCGGGAGTACGTCGACCTGCTCGGCGGCATCGCGGTCAACGCCCTCGGCCACGCCCACCCGGCCGTGGTGGCCGCCGTGTCCAAGCAGGTCGCCACCCTCGGGCACGTCTCCAACCTCTTCGTCGCCGAGCCGCCGGTCGCCCTGGCCGAGCTGCTGCTGGCCCTCGCCGGCCGGCCCGGCCGGGTGTTCTTCGCCAACTCGGGCGCCGAGGCGAACGAGGCCGCGTTCAAGCTTTCCCGGCTCACCGGGCGCACCCACGTGGTCGCCACCCAGGGCGGCTTCCACGGCCGCACCTTGGGCGCCCTGGCGCTCACCGGTCAGCCGCCCAAGGTCGACCCGTTCCGCCCGCTCCCCGGCGACGTCACCCACGTCCCGTACGGCGACGCGGCGGCCCTGGCGGCGGCCGTCACCGACGCCACCGCGATGGTGATCCTCGAGCCCATCCAGGGCGAGAACGGCGTGATCGTCCCGCCGCCCGGCTACCTGGCCGAGGCACGGCGGATCACCGCCGCCCACGGCGCCCTGCTGGTGCTCGACGAGGTGCAGACCGGCATCGGCCGCACCGGGCACTGGTTCGCCCACCAGGCCGAGGGCGTCGAGCCGGACGTGGTGACCCTCGCCAAAGGGCTCGGCGGCGGCCTGCCCATCGGCGCCTGCCTGGCCTTCGGCCGGGCCGCCGAGCTGCTGAACCCCGGCTCGCACGGCACCACCTTCGGCGGCAATCCGGTCAGCTGCGCCGCCGGCCTCGCGGTGGTCTCGACCATCGCCCACGAGGGGCTGCTCGACCACGTCAAGCGGATCGGCGAGCGGCTGCGGCGGGGGATCGAGGCGCTCGGCCACCCGCTCGTCACCGAGGTACGCGGCACCGGCCTGCTGCTCGGCGTCGTGCTCGACCAGCCCGTGTCGGGTGCGGTCGCGATCGCGCTGCGCGACGCCGGCTTCCTGGTCAACCCGGTGCAGCCCGGCGTGGTCCGGCTGACCCCGCCACTGATCCTCACCGCCGAGCAGGCCGATGCCTTCCTCACGGCGCTCCCGGCCGCCCTCGACGCCGCCACCCCGACCACGACGGAGACGAACGCATGATCCGGCACTTCCTGCGGGACGACGACCTCTCGCCCGCCGAGCAGTCGGCCGTGCTCGACCTCGCGGCCCGGATGAAGGCCGACCGGTTCGTCCAGAAGCCCCTCGCCGGGCCGCGGTCGGTGGCGGTGCTCTTCGACAAGCAGAGCCTGCGTACCCGGTTCTCCTTCGACGTCGGCATCGCCGAGCTGGGCGGGCACCCGCTCGTGGTGGACACCCAGGTCACCCACTTCGGTCGGGGCGAGACCCTGGCCGACGCCGGTCGGGTGCTCTCCCGCTACGTGGCGGCGATCGTGCTGCGGACCCACGGCGACGACCGGATCGTCGAGGTCGCCGCGCACGCCACCGTGCCGGTGGTCAACGCGCTCACCGACACCTACCACCCCTGCCAGTTGCTCGCCGACCTGCTCACCGTCCGCGAGCGGTTTGGCGCCACCGCCGGGCGCATCCTGGCGTACGTCGGGGACGCGGCGAACAACATGACGCACTCGTACCTGCTGGCCGGGGCGGCCGCCGGGATGCACGTCCGGGTCGCCGGGCCGGTCGGGTTCCAGCCCGACCCGGAGATCGTCGGCCGGGCCGAGAAGATCGCCGCCAGCACCGGCGGCTCGGTGCGCGTGCTCACCGACCCGATCGAGGCGGTCCGTGGCGCGGACGTGATCGCCACCGACACCTGGACCTCGATGGGCCAGGAGTCCGACGGGCTGGACAGGATCACCCCGTTCCTGCCGTACCAGGTCAACGACGCGCTGCTCGGGCACGCCGCGGCGGATGTCATCGTGCTGCACTGCCTGCCCGCCCACCGGGGCGAGGAGATCACCGACGAGGTGCTCGACGGGCCGCACAGCGCGGTCTTCGACCAGGCGGAGAATCGCCTGCACGCCCAGAAGGCGCTGCTGACTTTTCTCCTGGAGGCATCGATCCCATGACCGCCCCGCTGACCCGCGCCGCCCGGCACGCCCGCATCGTCGAGCTGATCCGTGACCGAGCCATCCACTCGCAGCCCGAGCTGGCCGACCTGCTCGCCGGCGACGGCATCCAGGTCACCCAGGCCACCCTCTCCCGCGACCTCAAGGAGCTGGGGGCGGTCACCGCCCGCGGCGGCGACGGGCGGGGCGTCTACCTGATCCCCGAGGACGGCTACCGGCCGCTGCGCGAGGCCGAGGCCGCGCCGGCCCGGCTCGTCCGGCTGCTGCGCGAACTGCTCAACGGGGTCGACGCCAGCGGCAACATCGCCGTGCTGCGTACCCCGCCCGGCGCGGCCCACTACCTGGCCAGCGCGTTGGACCGAGCGGGCCTGCCCGAGGTCGTCGGCACCATCGCCGGCGACGACACCATCCTCGTCGTGGCCCGCGAGGCCGTCGGCGGCGCCGCGTTGGGCGACAAGCTCACCGCGTGGGCCCGCCGGGAAGACAACGCTGAAGGGAACACCACACCATGACCGAGCGGGTCGTCCTGGCGTACTCCGGGGGGCTCGACACCTCCGTCGCCATCCCATACCTGGCCGAGCAGACCGGCGGCGAGGTGATCGCGGTCGCGGTCGACCTCGGGCAGGGCGGCGAGGACATGAACGTCATCCGGCAGCGCGCGCTGGACTGCGGCGCGGTCGAGTCCGAGGTGGTCGACGCGCGCGACGAGTTCGCCGCCGAGTACTGCCTGCCGGCGATCTGTGCCAACGCCCTCTACATGGACCGCTACCCGCTGGTCTCGGCGCTGTCCCGGCCGCTGATCGTCAAGCACCTGGTCACCGCCGCGAAGAAGTACGGCGGCACGATCGTGTCGCACGGCTGCACCGGCAAGGGCAACGACCAGGTCCGCTTCGAGGTCGGCCTGGGCGCGCTCGCGCCCGACCTGAAGATCATCGCGCCGGCCCGGGACTTCGCCTGGACCCGGGACAAGGCGATCGCCTTCGCCGAGGAGAAGGGGCTGCCGATCGACGTGTCGGCCAAGTCGCCGTACTCCATCGACCAGAACCTGTGGGGTCGCGCAGTGGAGACCGGCTTCCTGGAGGACATCTGGAACGGCCCGATCGAGGACCTTTACTCCTACACGGAGGATCCGGCGGAGCCGCGGGACGCCGACGAGGTGGTCATCACCTTCGACGCGGGCGTGCCGGTCGCCATCGACGGCGAGACCGTCACCCCGTACCAGGCGATCCTGGAGCTGAACCGGCGGGCCGGCGCCCAGGGCGTGGGCCGGCTCGACATGGTCGAGGACCGCCTCGTGGGCATCAAGAGCCGCGAGGTGTACGAGGCTCCGGGCGCGATCGCCCTGATCACCGCCCACCAGGAGCTGGAGAACGTCACCGTCGAGCGGGACCTGGCCCGGTTCAAGCGCGGCGTCGACCAGCGGTGGGGCGAACTGGTCTACGACGGCCTCTGGTTCTCGCCGTTGAAGCAGGCGCTCGACGCGTTCATCGACGACGCCCAGCGGCACGTCTCCGGCGAGGTACGCCTCACCCTGCACGGCGGTCGGGCCACCGTCACCGGCCGGCGCTCCGAGTCCAGCCTGTACGACTTCGGCATGGCCACCTACGACACCGGCGACACCTTCGACCAGTCCCTCGCCAAGGGTTTCGTGCAGCTGTGGGGCCTGCCCAGCAAGATGGCCGCCGCACGGGACGCCCGGCTGGGTGGTGCCTGATCGTGGGCAGCACAATGGGCGGGGTGGACGACAAGAGCCTGACCGAGAACAGCGCCGCCACCAACCGGACGAGCCTCTGGGGAGGTCGATTCGCCGGCGGACCCTCCGAGGCCCTCGCGCGGCTGTCGGTGAGCGTCCAGTTCGACTGGCGCCTGGCCCCGTACGACATCGCCGGCTCCCGGGCGCACGCCCGGGTCCTGGCCGGCGCGGGCCTGCTCGACCCCGAGGAGCTGGGGAAGATGCTGGCCGCGCTGGACGACCTGGAGGCGGCCTGCGCCTCCGGGGCGTTCCGCCCGACCGTTGACGACGAGGACGTGCACACCGCCCTGGAGCGTGGTCTGCTGGAGCGGCTCGGCAGCCTCGGCGGCAAGCTGCGCGCGGGCCGGTCCCGCAACGACCAGGTCGCCACCGACCTGCGGCTCTACCTGCGTGACCACGCCCGGGGCGTGGCCGCCCGCCTGGTCGAGCTGGCCGAGGCCCTGGTCGAGCAGGCCGGACGGCACGTCGACACCGCCGCCCCCGGCATGACCCACCTCCAGCATGCCCAGCCGGTCACCTTCGGGCACTGGCTGCTCGCGCACGTGCAGCCGCTGCTGCGCGACCTGGAGCGGCTGCGCGACTGGGACCACCGGACCGCGGTCAGCCCACTCGGGGCGGGTGCCCTGGCCGGCTCCGGGCTGCCGCTGGACCCGCTGGCGGTCTCCAAGGAGCTGGGCTTCCGGACGTCCTTCGCCAACTCGATGGACGCGGTCGCCGACCGGGACTTCGTCGCCGAGTTCCTCTTCGTCACCGCGATGATCGGGGTGCATCTGTCCCGCCTCGGCGAGGAGGTGGTGCTCTGGACGTCGCACGAGTTCGGCTGGGTCGAGCTGGACGACGCGTTCGCCACCGGGTCGTCGATCATGCCGCAGAAGAAGAACGCGGACATCGCCGAGCTGGCCCGGGGCAAGTCGGGCCGGCTGGTCGGTGGGCTGATGAGCGTGCTCACCATGCTCAAGGGCCTGCCGATGACGTACGACCGGGACATGCAGGAGGACAAGGAGCCGGCCTTCGACGCGGTCGACACTCTGGAACTGCTGCTGCCGGCGCTCGCCGGGATGATCTCCACGATGACGGTACGCGTCGACCGACTGGTCGCCGCCGCGCCGGTCGGCTTCTCGCTCGCCACCGAGGTGGCCGACTGGCTGGTCCGTCGGGGCGTGCCGTTCCGCGACGCGCACGAGATCACCGGCAAGCTGGTGGCGCTCTGCGTGAGCCGGGACTGCGCCCTCGACGAGGTCTCCGACGACGACCTCGCCGCGGTGAGCCCGCACCTGGACCCGTCGGTGCGGGACGTGCTCTCCGTCCGCTCGGCCCTGGCGGCCCGGACCACCCCCGGCTCGACCGGCCCCGGGCCGGTGGCCGACCAGCTCGCCGCCGCCGCCGACAAGCTGGCCGGCTGGCGGGACTGGGCCGCCGAGGGGGTCGTACCCCGCTGACCCGTAGGACAGCAGAAGGCCCTCAGCGTGGTGCTGGGGGCCTTCTGCTGTGCTGCTTCAGGACTGCGAGCGGGCGCTGAGCGCTCACGTCGTCGGCCGCTCCCGCTTGGGCAGCTTCGCCACCACCGCGTCGTACGACCCGTCGAGCGCGTCGATCAGCTCGTCGTCGGGGATGCTGCCGTGGAGCCGCAAGGTGTTCCACCCCGACCGTCCGATGTAGGGGGAGGGGCGGGCGTCGTCGGGGAACCGGTGCACCCACTCGTCGGCGACATCCCGGGACGGGCCGCACTTCACGCCCACCCGCGCCTCGCCCTCCGCCGAGCCGAGGAACGCGAAGATCCTACTGCCCACCTTGACGACCTCGTCGCCCTCCCATGGCTGGTCCAGCCACGCGCCCGGCTTCGCCAGGCAGTACGTCCGCATCTCGTCGCGCCTCATCGCATCCTCGTCCCGTCCACCCGGGCAGTCTCGCCGGACGCTGTGACAGTTTCCGTCGGTCAGTCGGCGGTGCCGGTGCGTACCGTGATCCGCTCGTAGCGTTGCCGGGCCGCCTGAGCGCTGCCCAGTCCCAGTCCGAAGGCGATCGCCTGCCAGGTCAGCCCCCGGCCGCGGGCCACCTGCACCAGCCCCGCCTCGAGCACGTCGACCTCCGCCCGCACGTGCGGGACCAGGGTCAGCGCCGCCATCAGGTCGGCCTGGTCGACCGGCTCCTCGCCGGGTTCCAGCTCCGCCCCGCCTGCGAGGGCCATCACCAGGGTGGCCGCCTCGTACGCGTCGGGGATGTCGGGGTGCGCGTACCGGCGGCGGCGGGAGTTGGTGCTGGCGTGCCGCTCGGCGATCCGCATCAGGGCGGCGTAGTTGCGGTGCGCGCGGGCCTGGGCCGCGTCCGGAGCGGTGAACGGGTCGTTGTCCAGCGTGGTCATGTTCTTCATCAAACACCCTTGAACAAGTGCTTGTCAACGATGCATTGAAAACCCTGGGCGGGCGGGTGCCAGGAACAAGCCCGAGGTGACGCGCTATGCCTACGTCTGCGAGTCTCCGCGCCACCCCGACCCGGCCAGCCGGCCGCGCCGGTACGCAGACACCGTCGGATCTCCCGCCAGCCAGTACCGCCAGGGCCAGTCATGCGCTCGACTCACACCGACCCTCGGCCCCGACAGGACAGGTCCGATCGGCCCCGGGGGTGGGCTCAGGATGAGAGGGCCATCGTCGAGCAGGTCGCTGCCGTTGTGCTCCCGCGTCAGCGCCAGAGCCTGACCGAGGTTGCCGGGACCACGGGCGAGGGAACGTTCAGCCACCCGCTCGCCTCGCCGGCTCTGCGCAAGGCTCGCACCTTCGATCACTCGACCAGCCCTGAGCAGTACGGCGGACGCCTCCCCGTCGGGTCCGGTGACGATGTTGGCGCAGTAGTGGAGTCCGTGAGACAGGTAGACGTACAGCCAACCAGCGGGCCCGAACATCACGGCGTTGCGGGCTGACGGCCCCCGCCAGGCATGCGAGGCAGGGTCCGCTTGGCCTGCGTACGCCTCAACCTCGGTGAGCTGTACTGCCACCTTCCCCTCTGCCGTCCGATGGGTGAGCGTCCATCCGAGCAGGCATGGCGCGACCAGGGGAGCGGGTTGGCTGAGGATGGCGCGCAGATCAGCGGACAACGGGAGACCCCTGGGCCGTGGCGTGGTAGGGCACGCTGTAGATGCTGGCGGCTGAGGCTGTCAGTTTACGCCTGCCGCAGTGCCGATACCGTGGGCTTGCGGTGCTCGCCGGTGCGCTCCCACGCGCCACCGCCTCTGAACTGAGCCACCGGCGAGGGTGTCGCTGGTGGTGCCGGGCGGCCCCACCGGAATAGTTGACTCGTCAAATATGTTGTGCGGTGCGATCCGGATCATCCCGGTCCGGTCGTCACGCGAGGAGCTGTGATGCAGTTCGGAGTCTTCACCGTCGGCGACGTCACGGTCGACCCGACCAACGGGCGGCCGCCGTCCGAGCGTGAGCGGATCAAGGCCATGGTGGCCATCGCGCTCAAGGCCGAGGAGGTCGGGCTCGACGTCTTCGCCACCGGCGAGCACCACAATCCGCCGTTCGTGCCCTCGTCGCCGACCACCATGCTCGGCTACATCGCGGCGCGTACCGAGCGGCTGCTGCTCTCCACCTCGACCACGCTGATCACCACCAACGACCCGGTGAAGATCGCCGAGGACTACGCGATGCTGCAGCACCTGGCCGACGGCCGGGTGGACCTGATGATGGGACGCGGCAACACCGGCCCGGTCTACCCCTGGTTCGGCCAGGACATCCGTAACGGCATTCCCCTCGCCATCGAGAACTACGACCTGCTGCGCCGGCTGTGGCGCGAGGACGTGGTCGACTGGAAGGGGCGGTTCCGCACCCCGCTGCAGTCGTTCACCTCGACCCCGCGCCCGCTCGACGGCGTGCCGCCGTTCGTCTGGCACGGCTCGATCCGCAGCCCGGAAATCGCCGAGCAGGCTGCCTACTATGGGGACGGCTTCTTCGCCAACCACATCTTCTGGCCCAAGGAGCACACCCAGCGGATGGTCGGCCTCTACCGGCAGCGCTTCGAGCACTACGGCCACGGCTCCGCCGACCAGGCCATCGTCGGCCTCGGCGGGCAGGTCTTCATGCGGAAGAACTCCCAGGACGCGGTCCGCGAGTTCCGGCCGTACTTCGACAACGCCCCGGTCTACGGGCACGGGCCGTCGCTGGAGGAGTTCACCCGCCAGACGCCGCTGACCGTGGGCAGCCCGCAGCAGGTCATCGACCGTACGCTGGGCTTCCGCGAGTACGTCGGCGACTACCAGCGGCAACTCTTCCTGATCGACCACGCCGGGCTGCCGCTGAAGACCGTCCTGGAACAGCTCGACCTCCTCGGCGAGGAGGTCGTCCCCGTGCTGCGCAAGGAGTTCGACTCGCTGCGGCCGGCGCACGTACCCGAGGCGCCGACGCACGCCTGGATGGTCGCGGCCCGCGATGCGAGCCTGACCGGCGCGGAGGAGAGCCGGTGATCCGGCGCACCCTGGCCGTGGTCTCGGCCGGCCTAGGCCAGCCCTCGTCGACCCGGCTGCTCGCCGACCAGCTCGCCGCCGCCGCCCGCGACGAGCTGGTCCGGCGCGGCGCCGAGGTGGAGATTTGGCCGATCGAGCTGCGCGAGCACGCCCACGACGTGGTGAACCACCTGCTCACCGGCTTCCCGCCGGCCGCCCTGCGGGAAGCGCTGGACACGGTGGCGAGCGCGGACGGGTTGGTCGCGGTCACCCCGATCTTCAACGCCTCGTACAACGGGCTGTTCAAGTCGTTCTTCGATGTGGTGGACAAGGAGGCGCTGGCCGACCGGCCGGTGCTGGTCGGGGCCACCGGCGGCACGGCCCGGCACTCGCTGGCTCTCGAGCACGCGGTCCGGCCGATGTTCGCGTATCTGCGGGCGGTGGTGGTGCCGACGGCGGTCTTCGCGGCGCCCGAGGACTGGTCCGGGGAGGGCGTCGAGGGCGCCCTACGCGCCCGGATCCGGCGGGCCGGCACCGAACTGGCCGAGCAGGTGGACCGCCGCCCGGTGGCGGCCGGCCCGGTTGACCCGTTCGCCCTCACCACCAGCTTCGAGGACCTGCTCGCCAGCCGTGACCCGGCCTGACCCGGCCCGATCCGGCTCGTTAGGAAGGGGCCCCGGTTAACGCCTCGCGATAACAGGGGCCCCCTCCTGACACCTCACCCCGCCGGCTCGTACGGGTGCGCCACCAGCACCGGGCAGTGCGCATGCTGCACCAGCGCCTGGCTGACCGACCCGAGCAGCAGCCCGGCGAAGCCGCCCCGGCCCCGCGACCCGACCACCACCAGGGCGGCCTCCCCGCTTGCCTCGACAAGCGCCTGCTCCGGCGAGGCGGCCCGGACCGGCCGCTCCCGTACCGGCAGCACCGGATGGTCCGCGCGGATCCGGGCGGCCGCCCCGGCCAGCAGCTCCGCCGACTCGGCCTGCCCGGCCGCCGCGGACTCGGCCGCTTTGTCCGGCACCGCCCCGGCCTGCTCGGGCGGGCGGACGTGCACCAGCACAAGGTCGGCGTCGCGGCGTGCCGCCTCGTCGGCGGCGAGCCGGACGGCGAGCGCGGCCGGCTCGGAGCCGTCCACACCGACCAGCACCGGCCCGTCGACCGGGATCGGCTGCTCGGCCGGGCGGACCACCAGCACCGGGCAGTGCCCGTGCTGGGCGACCTGGTTGCTGACCGAGCCGAGCAGCAGCCCGGCGAAACCGCCCACACCGCGGCTGCCCACCACCACCAGGTCGGCCCGGCGGGACTCCTCGACCAGGGTGGCCCCGGGGCCGCCGGCCACCTGGCGTACCGTCACCCGCAGGCCGGGATGGCGGTTGGTCAGGTCGGCGGCCACCTGTTCGAGCATCTTCTGCGCCTCCGCGGTGGGCGCCGGCACCCCGAGGTCGTACGGGTTGAGTGGCACGCCGTAGCCGAGCGGGTGCAGATAGCCGTGCACCAGGTGCAGCGGCCGGGACCGCTGGACGGCGGCCCGCGCGGCGTGCTCCGCGGCCGTCAGACTGGTCGATGATCCGTCGACCCCCACCACGACAGGTCGGCTCATCGGCACCCCTTCCGATCGGCTCAGGCCCTTCTCGACGGCCGCATCGGTCCGATATCGCTACCCGACGCCGCTGCCGCCCACCGGCTGACCGCCGTCGGTCCGCCGCACCACCAGATCGTCCACCTCCAGGCGGCCGATGCGCAGCTCCTTGATGACCGCCCGCCGGATGACCAGCCGGCCGATCGCCAGTGTGCCGACCGCCACGGCACCGAGTGCCGCCGCGGCGAGCGCCAGGGGCGCGGCTGCCGTCGGACCCAGGACACGTGGGCCGGCCACCTGCGGGCCGGTGACTCCGACGGCACCCATCGGAAACGGTCTGCACCGGTGTTGACGCACTTTGTTCATCCGCCGATCCTCCGATCCCGCGGGGTCCGTCCGGTGCCGGACCGGGTGTCGGTCCACCGCTCGGGTGATGTCACCCACCCCCTGGTGCCGGTGGCCCGGCCGGCGGGGCCGGACGGGATCGTCGCCGGGCCGGAGGCCCGAACGTTGTCGGTGGGTCCGCGTATCCTCCGACCGTGACCAGTGAGGTGCGGCTCCGTCCGGTGCGCGACGACGACCTGCCCGCGTTCTTCGCCAACGAGCAGGACCCGCAAGCCAACTGGATGGCCGCGTTCGGCCCGAAGGACCCGGCCGACCGGGCCGCCTTCGACGCCCACTGGGCGCGCATCCGCGCCGACCCGCGCATCATGCCGCGGACGGTGACGGTCGACGGCGAGGTGGTCGGGCACGTGGCCGCCTTCCCGGTGGGGGAGCACACCGAGGTCAGCTACTGGATCGACCCGCGGCGTTGGGGACGGGGCCATGCCACCGCCGCGCTGGCCGCGCTCCTGCGCGAGCTGCCCCAGCGGCCGGTGCGGGCCCGCGCCGCGAAGGACAACGCCGCCTCCCTCGCCGTGCTCCGCAAGTGCGGCTTCGTCGTGGTCGGAGAGGACTCCGGATACGCCGAGAGCCGCGGCGCCGAGGTCGAGGAGTTCGTGCTGGAGTTGCCCGCCTGACGGGGGGCGGCCGTCCCCGCCCACGGGCCTGACCAGCAGGGGTATTACCCTCGCCCGGGTGAACTGGCTTGAACTCGTCGGCTGGGCCGGCTCCGCGCTGCTGGTCTGGTCGCTGCTGCAGACGCGCATCCTGCGGCTGCGCGCCCTCAACCTGGTCGGCTGCCTCATCCTGATCGGCTACAACGCCGCCGTGATGGTGTGGCCCATGGTCGGGCTGAACGTGGTGCTCGCCGTGATCAACGTCTGGTACCTGCGCGCGATGCTGGCCACGCGGCACGACGAGCAGACGTACCAGGTGGTCGAGGTGGGCACCGACGACGCGTTCCTGGCCCACACGCTGCGGGTGCACGCCGCCGACATCGCCCGGTTCAACCCGGATTTCCGCTGGGACCCGGGCGCCGACCGGTCCGCGTTTCTGGTGGTCCGCGCCGACGAGGTGGTCGGTGTGGTGGTGTCGCACGCCGAGGCCGGCGGGGTGGCCCAGATCGACCTGGACTACGTCACCCAGCGCTTCCGCGACTTCACCCCGGGCGAGTTCGTCTACCGGCGCAGCAGCCTGTTCACCGACCGCGGCTTCCGCCGGGTGGTCAGCCCGCCCGGCATGATCGCCCCCTACTACAACCGGCTCGGCTTCCGCCGTGAGGGCGACGCGTACATCCTCGACCTGCCTGCGGCCGCTGACGCGACGACGCGAGCGGCCTGACCTCGACCTCCCGGTCGGCGGTGCCAGTGCCCGGCGACGATCACGTCGGTGATCCGCAGTCGCTCCGCCGGCCAGCCGCCCCGGACCACCACGTCGACCACCCGACCCAGCCGTCGCCCGTGCAGGTCGTACGCGGTCCTGCCGAGCAGCTCATTCGCTCGCACGGTGCGCTCCGGGGATCCGGTCGATGAGGTGCCGTCGCAGCCAGATGTCCACGAGAAGCGGGCCGTCTCAGCGATGCGACGGTATCGGCGTTAGGTGGCTCTTTTCGGGTGAATCGCCCAGCCGGCGGTCCGCGGGCGGTGGTCAGGCGGCGGTGAGGTTCTGCAGGCGCACCTGGCCACGCGAGACCAGCCGGCCGTCGCCGTCGGTGATCTCCACCAGCCACAGCTGCTGGCTCCGGCCCCGGTGGATCGGGGTCCCGACCGCGGTCAGTTCGCCGTCCCGCACGGCGCGCAGGAAGTCGGTCTGGTTGGACACGCCGACGACCTGGCCCCGGTCGCCCAGCCACAGGGCACCGCCGATGCTGGCCGCCGTCTCCACCACCGAGCAGTAGACCCCGCCGTGCTGGATCCCGTACGGCTGGTGCAACTCCGGGCGGACCTGCCAGCGGATCACCACCCGGTCCCCGCTGACCTCGTCGAACTTCAGCCCGAGCAGAGCGACGAAGCCCCCCGTCAGGTCCGGCATCTCCACGGCGGTCCTCCTCGCGCTCGACGGCGCCGCCAGCCTAGTCGCCGGTCGCGTCGGCAAACCGGCTATGGGTCCGCGCCGGTGATGGGGGAGAATCGGTGACCGTGACCGACAGCAACCTCCCGCAGGGGCGGGACTCCCTGACCGAAGACCTACTGTGGCGGGGCCTGATCCAGGACTCGACCGGCCTCGACGAGCTGCGCGGGCTGCTCGACGGCGAGGCGGCCACCTTCTATGTGGGCTTCGATCCGACGGCGCCGAGCCTGCACGTCGGCCACCTCATGCAGGTCGTCACCGCGCGCCGGCTCCAGCTCGCCGGGCACCGGCCGCTGCTGTTGGTCGGCGGCGCCACCGGCCAGATCGGCGACCCAAAGGAGACCGCCGAACGCACCCTCAACCCGCCCGAGGTGGTCGCCGGCTGGGTCCGGCGCATCCACGACCAGCTTGCCCCGTTCGTCTCGTACACCGGGGAGAACGCGGCCCGGCTGGTCAACAATCTGGACTGGACCGGCGAGATGTCGGTGGTGGAGTTCCTCCGCGACGTCGGCAAGCACTTCCCGGTGAACAAGATGCTGGCCCGCGAGGTGGTCAAGGCCCGGCTGGAGACCGGTATCAGCTTCACCGAGTTCAGCTACCAGCTCCTGCAGGCCAACGACTTCTTCGAGCTGCACCGCCGGCACGGCTGCCAGCTCCAGTACGGCGGCTCGGACCAGTGGGGCAACATCACCGCCGGTGTGGACTACATCCGGCGTCGCGGTGCCGGGCCGGTCGAGGCCTTCACCACACCGCTGGTCACCAAGTCGGACGGCACCAAGTTCGGCAAGACCGAGGGCGGCTCCGTGTGGCTCGACCCGGAGATGACCAGCCCGTACGCCTTCTACCAGTTCTGGGTCAACGCCGACGACCGCGACGTCGTCCGCTACCTGCGTTACTTCAGCTTCCGCTCCCGGGAGGAACTGGAGGAGTTGGAGAAGGCGACGGCGGAACGCCCGCAGGCGCGCCTCGCCCAGCGGGCGCTCGCCGAGGAGCTGACATCGCTGGTGCACGGCGAGCGGGAGATGGCCCAGGCGGTCGCGGCGAGTCAGGCCCTCTTCGGCCGTGGCTCGCTCGAGGAGTTGACGCCGGCGACTCTGCGCGCCGCGCTGACCGAGGCCGGCCTGGTTCACCTGGCCGAGCTGCCGGACGTCGCGGGCCTGCTCAAGGAGTCGGGGCTGGTGCCGAGCATGAAGGAGGCGCGGCGGGTGATCGCGGAGGGCGGCGCGTACGTCAACAACACTCGCGTGACGGACATCGACGCGACGGTCTCCGCGGACGACCTGCTGCACGGGCGGTACCTGGTGCTGCGCCGCGGCAAGCGTTCCTTTGCTGGGGTTGAGCTGCGCAAATAGTTGTACATCGACGATGTGACGCGGGACGCGCCCAGCGGATTTGACGACCAAACCGCTGGGCGCGTAACTTTCTCTCTGCCAGCGCGGAACGGACGAAACAGGCGAAAGCCGTAAAGGCCGGAGCGCGGGAATAACCGCCAGGAACTGATGGGTTACTCCATCGGGCCTGGACCGGGCGGTGCCCCGGATTCGCCGCAGGGCGGATTTGGCGAGGCGGAACCGACCGGGTAAGGTTATCGGCCGGCAGGGATGCGGACGAGCGAGCGGGAGACCGCCGGCGGCCGTCCTGCCGAAATCCACGAGGTATCGGCGCGAGTCGGCCGAATAGTGGTGCCCGGCAAAAGGGTGGACGCACGACAAACCGCCACACAGCGGTTTGACACGGCAGAAACCACCG
>NZ_JBLROA010000061.1:0-36795 GCF_047921505.1 Micromonospora sp. SL1-18
GCGTGGCGCCTCGCGCCGCCGGAGAGCGAAGCGAGGCGGCGGCGTGAGCGGACTGCTGGTGGTGACCGCCGTGCCGGCCGAGGCGGAGGCGGTCCGGGCGGGTCTGACCGACCCCACGGTCACCGTCGCCCCGGTCGGGGTGGGCCCCGCCGTCGCCGGGGCCGCCACCGCCCGGCTGCTGGCGCTCGCCGAGGCGGCCGGCCAGCCGTACCGGGCGGTGGTCAGCGCGGGCATCGCCGGCGGCTTCGTCGGACGGGTGGAGGTCGGCGGCATGGTGCTGGCGACCCGCAGCGTGGCGGCCGACCTGGGCGCCGAGTCACCGGAGGGCTTCCTCCCGGTAGAGGAGCTGGGCATGCCGGCGGCGCTGCTGGGCCTCGGCAGCGTCGTACCCGCCGACCCGGGGCTGCTGGACGCCTTGCGTGCCGCCCTGACGGCGGCCACGGTCGGTGCGGTACTCACGGTCAACACGGTGACCGGCACCGCCGCGAGCACTGCGGCCCTCGCCGAACGGCACCCGGACGCGGTGGCCGAGGCCATGGAGGGGTACGGCGTGGCCGTCGCCGCCGCGCAGGCCGGCCTGCCCTTCGCCGAGCTGCGCACAGTGTCCAACCCGATCGGTCCCCGGGACCGGGAGTCCTGGCGGATGCGCGAGGCGTTCGTCGCCCTCACCGCGGCGGCGGCCGCCCTCCCCTGACGGAGCGCCTCGGCGGCGGCATCGCGTTGTCCAATCGGTCCGGCCTCGGCGGCGGCATCGCCTTATCCAAGCGGTCCGGCCTCCGGCGGGCGCGTCGTCTTGCCCGCGAGATCCAGCCACAGTGCGGCAGGCCGACTCGCCTCCAGCTCGAAACCGCAGGCGAGCAAAAAGCGGATGCCGGGCTCCTGGGTCAGGGCCCGGACGGCCGGCGGCAGGTTGTACGACTCCGCCCACCACGCCCCGGGCCAGTCCTTTGGCTCGCGGACCTCCCACACGTCGAGGTGGGCCGGGTACCGGCGCCCGGCCTGGTCGCGCAGCTCATCGTGCGGGACCAGCGCCGGCTGCCGGCGTGATTCGTCGACCGGGCCGGGGCCGAACCGCACCTGGCCGCCGGCGGCCAGGACCAGCCGCTCCACCGTCCGGTACCGCGGGTCAACGGCCCGGCCGGACTCGATCCGCGCGACCGTGGCCTGGGGGACGCCCGCTCGCGCGGCCAACTCGCGCTGGCTCAGATCAGCCCGCCGCCGCAGCCGGCGAAGCAGGTCGCCCAGGTCTGCCCGCTGCTCGGTCGAGGAATTCGGCTCACCCACAGCCGGAATGCTCTCCAGCTCCCCCCACCTTTTCAACATGGCGGGCCCACCTGTGGATAACCCTGTGGATATCGACTCCATGACCGGGACAGGTGTGGACAGCTAGGCGCTTTGGAGCTGAATCGCTGGTGATATCGCGGGTCACTCCCCCGCCCTCGCCCCCGCCCACTGGCGAATCGTTTGTGATATCAGCTCCAAAGGCGGCAGCGAGCCTTGCCCCCTGCGGCACGAGCACACGCCGCACGAGCCGACGCCCGCACGAGCACACGCCGGCACAAGCACCGCCAGGCCCGGATCCGGTCGCCGCCGGGCGGGACGGGCGGGGCCGGGGTGACGGGTGGTCCGCGGGGCGGGGTTACGGTGGGGGCGTGGCGCTCTCCCTGGCGATCTCGCCCTGCCCCAACGACACGTTCGTCTTCGACGCCCTGGTGCATCGCCGGGTGCCGGGCGCGCCGCCGGTCGAGGTGACCTACGCCGACGTGGACGTGACCAACACGGCTGCCGAGCGCGGGGCGTTCGACCTGGTGAAGGTGAGCTACGCGGCGCTGCCCTGGCTGTTCGACGACTACCACCTGCTGCCCTGCGGCGGCGCGCTGGGCCGGGGCTGCGGGCCACTGGTGCTCACCCGCGGCGACCGGGCCGACCTCACCGGCGCGACCGTGGCGGTGCCCGGCGAGCGGACCACGGCGTACCTGCTCTTCCGGCTCTGGTCGGCGCAGCGGCCGCCGGCGCGGATCGAGGTGGTGCCGTTCCACGAGATCATGCCGGGCGTCGCCGCCGGGCGGTACGACGCCGGGCTGGTGATCCACGAGGCCCGGTTCACGTACCCCCGGCACGGGCTGACCGCGCTGGTCGACCTCGGCGAGTGGTGGGAGGGCGACACCGGCCTGCCGATCCCTCTCGGCGCGATCCTGTCGCGCAAGGGCACGGTCGACCCGGCCGAGGCCGCCGCCTGGATCCGCGAGTCGGTACGCCAGGCCTGGGCCGACCCGGCGGCCAGCCGGGAGTACGTCCTGGCCCACGCCCAGGAGATGGAGCCCGACGTGGTGGACCGGCACATCGCCCTCTACGTCAACGACTTCACGGCCGACCTGGGTGAGGCCGGCTTCGCCGCCGTCGAGGCGCTGCTGGGCCGGGCCGCCGACGCCGGGCTCGTCCCTCAGACCTCCAGCTCGCGCGCCACGGCGTGGACCAGCTGAGCGATCTTCTGCGCGGTCTTCCGGTCGGGGAATCGGCCCCGGCGCAGGTCCGGCTGGACCTTCGCCTCCAGCACCTTGATCATGTCCTCGACCAGGCCGTGCAGCTCCTCGGCCGGCCGCCTGCGCAGCTCCGCCACGGACGGCGGCGCCTCCAGCAGCTTGACGCCCATCGCCTGGGCGCCCCGGCGGCTGTCGACCACGCTGAAATCGACCCGCTGGCCGCCCTTCAGGTCGGCGACGCCCGCCGGCAGCGCGCCCTTGGGCAGGAACACGTCGCCACCCTCGTCGCTGGTGACGAACCCGTATCCCTTGGCCGTGTCATACCACTTCACTCGACCCGTCGGCACCTGACAACCCCTGCTTCGCTCGAGACCGCTACCCCGTAAAGGCTAGCCGGATGATCCGGTCCAGCGCCGCCGGGAATCCGGTGAGATCATCCAACACCGTGTGCGCGCCCGCGGCCTGCAGTTCGTCCTGCGTACACGGCCCGGTCGCCACTGCCACGCCTGGGATTCCCGCCGTTTTGGCGGCGGTCATGTCCGCGACATGGTCCCCGACGTAGAGCACCGCGCCGTGTTCCCGCAACGCGGTCGCCTTCTGCTCGGCGAAGAGGTCCCCGGCCAGCTCGTCGACGGCCAGCCCGAGGTGGTCCAGGTGCAGCTTCGCCAGCCGGCCGATCTTCGAGGTCACCACCATCACCCGGCCGCCGCGCGCGTGCACCGCGTCGATCGCGGCCTCCGCTCCGGGCATCGGCAGGGTCGGGGTGATCGCGTACGCCGGGTAGAGCTCGCGATAGGCGACCACCATCTCCTCCACCCGCTCCGGCGGGAACCAGCGGGCGATTTCCGTGCGCAGCGGCGGGCCGAGCCGCGACACCGCCGCGTCCGCGTCCACGAACACGCCGGTACGCGCGGTCAGCGCCCGGTACGCGGCGGCGATGCCGGGGCGCGAGTCGACCAGGGTCATGTCGAGGTCGAAGCCGACCATCAGTGGGGGCATGTCGAGAACCTACCGCCCGGCCCGGACCGAGCCGGACGTCCGAGGGGCACAACCGCCCCTGGCCGGGCTAGCGTGGTACGACGATGACCACCTCACTCGCCGACCACCTGCGGGCCCTTCCCGACGAGTCCCTGGCCGCCCTGCTGCGGCTGCGGCCGGACCTCGTCGTACCGGTGCCGGCCGATATCTCCGCCCTCGCCATCCGGGCCCAGTCGCGGGTCTCCGTGGCCCGGGCGCTCGACGGGCTGGACCAGTTCACCCTGCAGATCCTCGACGCCGCCCGACTCACCCGGGACCCGGAGGGCGGCGGCACCGCCACCGAGGCGATCCTGGCGATGGCCACCGCCGGTCCGCACCCGCCCGCCCCGACCGCCGTCCGGGGCGCGGTCGACCGGCTCCGCGCGCTCTTCCTGCTGTACGGCCCGGAGCACGACCTGCACCTGGTGGGCGGCATCGACGAGGTCTCCCCGTACCCGGCGGGGCTGGGCCGACCGGCGGCGGACCTGGACCCGCGGACGGCGGCCCTCTGCGCGGACCCGGCGAAGCTGCGGCGGACGCTGCTGGCCGCGCCGCCCTCGGCGCGGGCGATCCTGGACCGACTCGCCGCCGGGCCGCCGGTCGGCACGGTGCCGCCGGGCGCGCTCGACGCCCCCGCGATCGGCACCGAGGACGAGCTTCCCCCGGACCTGACCAACGGCGGCGCGCCGACCGGCTCGCCGATCCGCTGGCTGGTGGAACACCGGCTGCTCGTGCGGATCTCGGGCGGTCGGGGCGGCACCGTCGAACTGCCTCGCGAGGTGGCTCTGCTGCTGCGCCGGGACACCGGTCCGCTCGGCCCACTGCGCACCGACCCGCCCGTGGTGGCGAGCCCGCCCCGGGAGGCGAAGGCCGTGGACTCGGCCGGGGCCGGCCAGACCATGGAGGTGGTACGCCACACCGAGGCGCTCCTGGAGAGCCTGGCCGCCGAGCCGGCCCCGGTGCTGCGTTCCGGCGGTGTCGGCGTCCGTGACCTGCGCCGGTTGGCCCGGGGGCTCGGGCTGGACGACCCGACCACCGCGCTGCTCTTCGAGGTGGCGTACGCGGCCGGGCTGGTCGGCGAGCTGGACCTGACCGGTGCGGCCACCACCCGCTACGGCGGCGACCAGCAGATCCTGCCCACTGGCGGGTACGAGGTGTGGCGGGCCAGCTCGCTCGCCCAGCGCTGGGAACAGCTGGCCCGGGCCTGGCTGACCATGACCCGCCAGGCGGGCCTGGTCGGCCAGCGCGACGACCGGGACCGGCCGATCTCGGTGCTGTCCGCCGAGGCGGAACGGGCCGGTGCCCCGGCCGCCCGACGCGCGGTGCTCGGCGTCCTGGCCGACCTGCTACCGGCGACCGCCCCGACTGTCGACGAGCTGCTGGAGCTGCTGGACTGGCGGGCGCCCCGGCGGGCCCGGGGCCGGGAGGCCGCGCACCGCGAGGTGCTGGCCGAGGCGGCCCAGCTCGGGGTGACCGGGCTCGGCGCGCTCACCTCGTACGGGCGGCTGTTGCTGGTCGACGTGAACGAGGCCGACGAGCGGGCGGAGGATCCGCTCGGGCTGCTCTCCGACGCCGAGTCGGGCGAGCCGTCCACCGCCGTACGCGCGCTGGACGCGCTGCTGCCCGCCCCGGTCGACCACTTCCTGCTGCAGGCCGACCTGACCGTGGTGGTGCCCGGTCCCCCCGACCCGGCGCTCGCCACCGAACTGGACGTGGTGGCCGAGCACGAGTCGGCGGGCGGGGCGAGCGTGCACCGGGTCACCACCGCCAGCGTCCGGCGCGCCCTGGACGCCGGCTACTCGGCCGACGACCTGCACGCGCTGTTCCGCCGCCGGTCGCGTACTCCGGTGCCGCAGGGGTTGACGTACCTGGTGGACGACGTGGCCCGCAAGCACGGCGGGCTGCGGGTCGGCTCGGCCGGCGGGTACGTGCGCAGCGACGACGAGGCGCTGCTCACCGAGGTGCTGGCCGACCGGCGGCTGGAGGCGTTGACGTTCCGCCGGCTGGCTCCGACGGTGCTGGTCACCCCGTACCAGGTGGGGCGGATGCTGACCGCGCTGCGCGACGCCGGGTACGCGCCGGTGCCGGAGGACGCCAGCGGCTCGGCCCTGCTCTCCCGGCCGAAGATCCGGCGGGCGCCGGCCCGGGTGCCGGCCGCCAGCCGCGGCCTGGACCCGCTGGCCACACCGAAGCTGCCCATGCCCCGGCTGCTCGGGGTGGTGGAGCAGATCCGCCGGGGCGACGCGGCGTCCCGGGCGGCCCGGCGGGCCCCGGCGGAGGTCCGGGGTGGCGCGGCGCGCACCGGCCCGGTGTCCGTGCACACGCACAGCGACGCGCTGGCCGTGCTCCAGCAGGCGCTCCGCGACAAGGCGCTGGTCTGGGTGGGCTACGTCGACGCGCACGGGGCGACCGCGTCCCGGCTGGTCCGCCCGGTGTCGATCGGGGCGGGCTACCTGCGGGCCGAGGACGAGCGGACGGAGATGCTGCACACCTTCGCGCTGCACCGGATCACGGCGGCGGTGCTGGAGGACTGAGCGACCCGGGCGGCCCGGCCCGGGTCAACTCAGCGGCCATTGTGGCGGATCATTTCCACCACGGATACGGCGAGCAGCAGCGCGAACGCCGTGCCCGCCGACTCGCCGACCGAGTCGACGAAGCCCTGCCGCTGCACGAGCAGCCCGAACAGGAACCAGCCGAGGATGCCGGCGGCGGCCACCGCGTATCCGATCAGGACCGCCGTGGAGACCTCACCGTCCGGTACGCGGTTCTCCTCGGGAAGTACGTCGTGGTCGACCGTCATGATCAGTCCCTCCCCCGCCCGTCGGGCCCGATTTCCAGCGTGGCACCGAAAGGGACTCGCGGACAGGGGAGGAAACCCGGATCTGTGGCTCAGGTGGCGGCGCGGATCAGGTGCCGGGGCGGCGGCCGACGACGACCACCCGGGTGCCGACCTTGCCCAGCTCCCAGAGCCGGACCGCGTCCTGGTGCAGCAGGTTGACGCAGCCGTGCGAGCCGATCGACTTGTTGTGCAGGTACGTGGTGGTCTCGTGGAAGCCGATCCCGCCGTTGAACTGCTGCCAGTAGGGCAGCCACACCTTGTACGGGTTGGACCACGACTTCACGTTTCGCCAGCCGACCCGGTAGGTGCCGGCCGGGGTGGCGTATCCGGCCATGCCGGTGCGGGTGACCGTCGGGCGCATGACGACCTTGCCGTCCCGAATCGCCCAGACGGTCTGCCGGGTCAGGTCGACGCAGAAGGTCAGCCCGGAGCGGGCGCGGCAGCGGCGTACGTCGGTGGTGGCCAACCGCCGCGCCACGTCGTACGTGGTGGGGCCGGCTCGGCCGGCGACGGGGCTGATCCCGTACCGGCGCTGGAACTTCTTGATCGCGGCGCAGTCGGCGGCGGACTGCTTTCCGTTCACGGTCAGCGTGCCGAAGCCGCCCAGCTTGTTCAGGTACTGCTCCACCTCCCGCTGGTACTCGCCTTTCGGGCAGCTGGTGGTGCCCGAAGCGGTCGTCACCGTGTTGCTGACCGTGACAGTCTGCCCCGTCTGCGCCGACACGGGCTGGGCCGGCTGGTCCGGCGTGGGCGGCGCGCTCGCCCCCGATGTTGTCTCCGTCAGGCCGACGGGCACCGGGGCGGCCGCCCCGGATCCGTCGCTTTGCGGATCGAGCGCGCACGCACCCACACCAAACAGCACGACCGTCGCCAGGGCGACGACCCTGGCGGTAAGTCGGACATGCTTCATAAAACCTCCCCATGGACAGGTGTCGCTTGCTAGACGTGTGAGGCGGATGTCCCGTTGCATGCCCGGCGTGACATTTTTCGGACACCTCCGCACGTGCAAGACTGGATGGTCCGCCTTTGGCAGGTCAGCCGGCGTGCGGGCGACGAAAAATTCGGCGAGGGAGAGGGCACTGGCGTGAGCGGTGGACCACTGATCGTTCAGTCGGACAAGACCCTGCTGCTGGAAATCGACCACCCCGACGCGCAGGCGTGCCGGATGGCCATCGCGCCCTTCGCCGAGCTGGAGCGCTCCCCCGAGCACGTGCACACCTACCGGCTCACCCCGCTCGGGCTGTGGAACGCCCGGGCCGCCGGCCACGACGCCGAGGGCGTGGTGGACTCGCTGATCAAATACAGCCGCTACCCGGTGCCGCACGCGCTGCTGGTCGACGTGGCCGAGACCATGGACCGGTACGGCCGGCTCCAGCTCGTCAACGATCCCGCGCACGGCCTGGTGCTGCGCGCGCTGGACCGGGTGGTGCTGGTCGAGGTCGCCAAGAGCAAGAAGCTGGCCGGCATGCTCGGCGCGAAGCTCGACGACGACACCATCGCGGTGCACCCGTCCGAGCGGGGCCGGCTCAAGCAGGCGCTGCTCAAGCTGGGCTGGCCGGCCGAGGATCTGGCCGGGTACGTCGACGGCGAAGCGCACCCGATCGAGCTGGCCGAGGCCGGCAAGGACGGTGTGAAGCCGTGGACGCTGCGGTCGTACCAGCGGGAGGCGGTTGAGGCGTTCTGGGCCGGCGGGTCCGGCGTGGTGGTGCTCCCCTGCGGCGCCGGCAAGACGCTGGTCGGGGCGGCGGCGATGGCCGAGGCGAAGGCGACCACGCTGATCCTGGTGACGAACACGGTGGCGGGCCGGCAGTGGAAGCGGGAGCTGATCGCCCGCACCTCGCTGACCGAGGAGGAGATCGGCGAGTACTCGGGCGAGCGCAAGGAGATCCGCCCGGTCACCATCGCCACGTACCAGGTGCTCACCTCGCGCCGCAAGGGCGCGTTCACCCACCTGGACCTGTTCAACGCCCGCGACTGGGGCCTGGTCGTCTACGACGAGGTGCACCTGCTGCCCGCGCCGATCTTCCGGTTCACCGCGGACCTCCAGGCCCGCCGCAGGCTGGGCCTGACCGCGACGCTGGTACGCGAGGACGGCCGCGAGGGGGACGTGTTCAGCCTGATCGGCCCCAAGCGGTACGACGCGCCCTGGAAGGACATCGAGTCGCAGGGCTGGATCGCTCCGGCCGAGTGCACCGAGGTACGGGTCACCCTGACCGACGCCGAGCGGATGGCGTACGCGACGGCGGAGGCCGAGGAGCGCTACCGGATGGCGGCGACCGCCCGCACCAAGCTGCCGGTGGTGCGCGCGCTCGTCGACCGGCACCCGGACGAGCAGGTCCTGGTCATCGGCGGGTACATCGACCAGCTGCACCAGCTCGGCGAATACCTGGATGCGCCGATCGTGCAGGGCTCGACCACCAACAAGGAGCGGGAGCGGCTGTTCGACGCGTTCCGCTCCGGCGAGGTGCGCACCCTGGTCATCTCGAAGGTCGGCAACTTCTCCATCGACCTGCCCGAGGCGGCGGTGGCGATCCAGGTGTCCGGCACGTTCGGCTCCCGCCAGGAGGAGGCGCAGCGCCTCGGCCGGGTACTGCGGCCCAAGGCCGACGGCCGGCAGGCGCATTTCTACACCGTCGTCTCCCGAGACACCATCGATACCGAGTACGCGGCGCACCGGCAGCGCTTCCTCGCCGAGCAGGGGTACGCGTACACCATCGTCGACGCCGACGACGTCCTCGGCCCGTCCCTGCCCTCCTTCGACTGATCCTTCCGGCTTGATCGACTCCGCTTGCGGCATGTCGCCCTGCGAAGTCCGGGAACGGAGAAGGCCGGCCCAGCGAAGCGGGCCGGCGTTCTCAACCTGGGCGTCAGCAGTAGGTGTAGCCCTTGCCGCGCGACTTCCACGTGCAGCTGTCGATTAGGGTGCCGGACGGGTTGCGCAGGTAAGCCTTGTCGCCGGTGTTGTTCCACACGTACCAGGAGCGGCCCCAGTAGCGGTGGGCGCTGGTGTTGGTGCCCTTGCCGGTGTGGATGTAGACGTTCTTACCGGCGGGAAGCCGGAAGTCGGTGGCGAACTTGTAGGTGTAGCCCGTCTTGTCGCGCAGCGTCCAGCCCTTGAGGTTGATGGTGGTGCTGCGCTTGTTGGTCAGCCGGACGTACTCGGCGTTCAGGCTGCTGTTGGACCCGTGGTCGCTGCCCGGGGAGTCGTAGTAGACCTTGGTGATCATTACGGGCGGGGCGGCCTGCGCCGGGGCGGCAACAGCCAGCGAGCCCCCGACAGCGATGGCCAGCGCCGAGACGTACCCGATCAGCCTTCTCTTCAAGTGGTCCCCCCTGGTTGGAAAGTAGAGGCCGGCGTGAACCCCCATCGCCGGCCGGATGCCTCGATGGCATACATGCGCGCAGGATCGTAACCACGGGGGCGGACCGGTCCGCTATCCACATTGGGCTGGAAAAGCGCTGTCTACCTGGGCATCTAGGCACACCCATCCGTCATGATCAACGGCCAGTTGTGGGACCTGGCATCGGACAAGAGGTTCTCGCTGACGCCCGGGTGATGTGATGCCCGGTGCAGTGCGCTCCGGATAGCGTGGCGTTCACAGCCACCTATATTGAGGAGGATGCGCGTATGCGTACCTCGGTATCAGGGCGTTTTCTCGCGGGCCGGACCCGGCGAACCGGAGCGGTGCTCGCGGCCGGCCTGCTGGCCCTCGCCGGCACCACCGTGCCGCAGGCGGCGCAGGCCGCCGACCGGGGCGAGGTGAAGGTCAAGTCGGATGGCGCGGCCAGCTACTGGGCGGGTACGGTCCGCAGCGACGGACCCGGCACTCCCAGGATCCCGGAATGCCGAACGGCCCACTGCGACAAGTTGCAGCTCAGGGTCGCCCGGCCGGGCGGCACCTGGGCCCGCCCCGGCGGCGTACAGGTGGCGATCCGGTGGGACGGCGCGACCGAAGGGGGCCTCGGCCTCTTCGTCTACCGGGGCAACACCCTGGTGGCGAAGTCGACCGCCGGTGTCGGCACCGCCCAGTCGGTGATCATCCCGTCGGCACCGAACGGCTCCTACGACGTCTACGTCTCGTACGGGGTCACCTTCGGTGCTGTGGATCCGGACCCGGTCATCGCCTACCAGGGCCTCGCCGAGGTCGAGTACCAGCCGGCGATCCAACCGGTGCGCGACCTGCTGCCGGACCTCAAGGCGCTGCCGCAGGAGAACGTCACGTACGACAACCCGGGCAGCATCTTCGGCGACGTCGCGCAGCCGGGGCAGTCGTGCTTCGACAGCGAGCGCGCCGAGCAGGGCGCCCGCCAGTGCCTGCGGTTCGACCAGGTGCTGCAGAACGTCGGGACCGGGCCGGTGGAGTTGCACTACTCCCGGCCGTCGGGCATCTTCCAGGACGAGGACGTGTGGCAGCGGATCTACCGGTCCGACTCGACCTGGCAAGACGTGTCAGCCGGCCAGGTCGAGTTCCACCCGATCCACGGGCACTACCACTTCAAGGGGTTCGCGCAGTCCGAGCTGTGGTTGACCGACGGTGCGGGCAACCTGGTCGGCAGCACGCCGGCCGCCGTCGCGGAAAAGGTCAGCTTCTGCATCGCCGACACCGACCTGGTCGGCTGGGGCACCAAGGGTGACGCGGCCCTGTCGTACCCGGCTCCGGCCTGTCTCGACCCGAAGTCGACCAGCGGCGGCAGGGACTACTTCGACATGGGGATGTCGCCGGGCTGGGCGGACCGCTACAACTGGTACCTGCCAGATCAGATGATCGACACGTACGGGCTGGCGGACGGGACGTACATCCTGTTCACGACAGTGGACCCGGACGACAAGCTCAGCGAGTCCGACGAGACGAACAACTGCTCTTCCGTCGTCGTGGAGCTTTCCGGCTTGGCGACCAGCCAGCCGCAGGCGCAGTTGCGCGGGGTCGGCCCGGCCTGCCCGTGACACTCCGGCCAACAGAAGGCGGCGCCATTCCGGAGGGTGGCGCCGCCTTCTGTCAGCGAAATCGGCACGATCACAAAAATCCCACCGCCCTCATGTGAATGTTAATCAATATGCATTGTCATTGATGACGCATCCCTGGCGTGCGACATTGAGGTATGAACCCCAGTGACGGCGCGATCGATCCCGGCCGGACCGAGGGCTTTCCCCCGGCGGATCCCGACCAGGGGGAGAGCGCTGGCGGGGCCGCCGTCTCGCGGCCCGACCAGGTCGAGCTCACCTCACGGGCGCTCGTCCGCGTTCCGGCGGCCGTCCGCGTCGCGGTCCGGACTCCGCTCGCGGGCGTGCGGCAGGCAGCCGCGAGTACGCGGGCCGTCATCGGTCGGACCGGGCGACGATGCGTGGCGTACCTGGCGGCGGGGGTGCGGTGGCCGGCGCGCTCGTGGTCGGCACGGCGGGCACGCGCGCGGCATCGGACGGCCGCGCGTGCGACTGCCCGGCAGGAAGCCGCCGCCCGTGTCCTGCTCGCCCGACAGACAGCCATGCGAAACGCGGCGGCGCGCGGGGCGGCTCTGCAACGGGCCGCCGTGCAGGCGTACGTTCAACGGTTGATCGCGCGCGACCGTGCCCGTGGGCGCCGCCGACGCCGGCTGCTACTTGCGTCGATGTTCGCGCCCGTGTTCGTCTTGGTCGGGCTCGGCGTGGGCGCGTACTACGTCGACAGCATTCCTATGCCGGCGGAACTCCAACTACCCGAATCGACCACCGTCTACTTCAGTGACGGCACTACGCCGATGGCGAGGCTAGGCACGGAGAGCCGGACGATTCTGGCATTCGACGAGATGAACGATGCCGTGAAGGAAGCGATCGTCGCGGCGGAGGACCGGAGATTCTGGAGGCACCCCGGAATCGACGCCGCCGGTGTGCTACGCGCGGCGCGTAACAATATCGCCGGGGGGCAGACGCAGGGAGCCTCCACGATCACCCAGCAGTACGCACGCATCGTCGCTGGACTGACAGGTGTGTCCTACGCGCGAAAGACCCGCGAGGCGGTGGTGGCGTGGAAGATCGAGAAACGCTACACCAAAGATCAGATCCTGGAGTTCTACCTCAATACCGTCCCGTTCGGACGCGGTGCCTATGGCATCGAGGCCGTCGCCCAGGCATTCTTCGGCAAGACCGCGAGGCGCACGGCACCCGCCGCGCAGCAGGTCACGGTGGCCGAAGCAATGGTGCTGGCCTGCCTCGTCAAGCAGCCCGAGCCGGACCCTGACGATCCCGCGGAACATCCGGGCTATGACCCTGCCCGTAGTGGGAGAGCAGCGGTGAACGCCATGTCACGCTGGCTGTATGTCCGCGAGGGGATGGTCGAACTGGGCTACCTGACGAGAGCCCAGGCCGACGGCTTGGCATATCCGCAGACCGTTCGTGCCATCGATGCGAGCGCCTCACAGGACGGGCTGGAACGTCCGACGGGGCTCATCGTCGCCCACGTGCTCAGCGAGCTTCGCCACAGCGAATCTTTCAAGGGGAAGGCCAGCGACTACATCCAGAACGGCGGCTTCCGCATCGTAACGACGGTGGACAAGCGAGCTCAGGGCGCGGCCGAGGCGGCGGCCGACATCCACCGCGCAAGCGCCCCGGCGGTCACGCACGGCCAACCGGCCAACTGGCAGGCCGCGCTGGTGGCGGTGGAGCCCGGAACCGGACGGATCCTCGCGTACTACGGCGGCAACAAGGCCACCGACGCCGACCGCGCGGGGTGGTTCTACGACGCGGACGGCGACGCCCGCGGGTATGGCCAGCACCCACCCGGCTCGTCCTTCAAGGTGTACGTCCTGGCAGAGGCGTTGCGGCAGGGCATCTCGGTTCGGTCGCTGAACGTTCCGTTCTTCGACCTCACCGAGCGGCTCGGCCCTGCCAACGTCGTCAACATGGCACGCCTGGCAGGCATCGACTCGATGTGGACTTCACGCTCCGACCAAGGACAACCGGTACGGGTTGATCTGCAGGACGAGGCCCGAAAGGACGACGTCGCGCCGGCCCGACCCACCACGCGTCCTGAAGCGTTCGGCACCGAGGTGGGGATTGGGCAGTACGGCGTGACCGTCCTCGACCAGGCAAACGGCATGGCCACATTCGCGGCCGACGGCCAGCGCTCCCGGGCCCACTTCGTCCGGGAAGCAACCAGGCGGGGTGAGCGGGTTTACGCCGAGCAGCTCATCCAATCCGACATCGGCCTGAGCGAGGCCCAGGTGGACCAGTTGACCTGGGTCCTGAGCCGGGTACCGTCGGCCAAGCTCGGCAATGGGTGGGACGCCGCCGGCATGACCGGTACCTGGCAGGCCGAAAACAGCAGGAAGAGCGCACACACCTGGATGATCGGCTACACCAGGGCGCTGGCCGCTGCGGTCTGGGTCGGCACCACGGATGGAGCGGCGTTGACCACCAGGGGCGGTGGTCAGGAGGTCCTCGGTTCGACGTACGCCGTACCGATATGGCAGCAGTTCATGACAGACGCGTCGGGCGTATTGGGACTCGACGCGAACGATCGCCAGTTTCGGCCGCCGCCGTCCCCTGCGGCACCGGGCAAGGTTGCAGGCGCATCGCCCCGGTAGCGGCCGCACCGCTGGCCGGCTCGCCGTCCCGCCCAGCAGGGGAGGCCGCGCCGGTGGGGTCGGTTGGGGCCGGTTTGCGGTCGGTGGTCGGGTGTTCCTCACGCTCGCTACAGCTGCGTACCTGGTATCAGGGTGTTTTTCCGAAGGTCGGACCCGGCGGGCCGGGGCAGTGCTCACGGCCGGCCTGCTGGTCCTCGCCGGCACGGACCCTGCCGCAGGCGGCACAGGCCGCCGAGCCGGGCGAGCTGACGTCGCGTCGGACGGTCCGGCCTCGTACCGGGCGGGTCACGAGTACGCAGCGACGGGCCCGGCACCAGGGGGATTCCGGAGTGCCGGACGGCCCACTGCGACAAGCTGCGGATCAAGGACAACCCTGCCGGCCCGTACCTGGGCTCGGTCCGGCGGGGTGCAGGTGGCGATCCGGTGGGACGGCACGACCGAAGGGGGCTCGTTCTCTTCGAGGTCCCCGGAACGCTGGTCATCTCGAAGGCTGTCAAGGGTCAGGACGAAGTGGCTCTGGCACGAAGTTGGTGAAAGCCGGGATTGGCTCGACCCCGGCCGCCGGATGTGATCCACTATGGATGATCATGTTCATGGTGTGGTGATCATGGTTTGAAAGTGTTGCTGCCCCATCTCGCGGCCCTGCGGATCCGGCACGTGCGTGCCGAGGGACGGTCGGTTTGGCTGGAAGCTGACGTTTCGGCTGCTGACGCAGGGTGCCCGGCCTGTGAGTCGAGGTCGGTGCGGGTGCACAGCCGCTACCAGCGTGTCCTGGCCGACCCGGCGATCGGTGGCCGGCCGACGCTGCTACGCATTCGTGTCCGCAGGTTCTTCTGCGACAACACCGTCTGTGAACGGCGGGCCTTCGCCGAGCAGGTGCCGGAGCTGACCACACCGTATGCCCGCCGCACTCCGCTGCTGCGCGGTGTCCTGGAGAAGATCGCCTTGGCGTTGGGCGGCCGGCCGGGCGCGCGGATGACCCGCCTGCTGGCCGTGGAGGTGTCCCGCACGACCATGTTGCGGCTGGCCCGGGCGCTGCCAGTGCCGGAGCCCGGCACTATCGCGGTGGTCGGGGTCGACGATTTCGCGTTCCGTAAGGGCAACACCTACGGCACCGTCATCGTCGACATGCACACCGGTCGACCCGTCGACCTGCTGCCCGACCGCCACGCCGACACGTTCGCCGACTGGCTGCGCGCCCACCCTGGTGCTCAGGTGATTTGTCGTGATAGGGCCAGCGGATATGCCGAGGGTGCCCGGCTCGGTGCGCCGGACGCGATCCAGGTCGCCGACCGTTTCCACCTGCTGCAGAACCTCACCCAGGCGGTCGACCGGGTCGTTCGTGCCCACCGTGCCTGCCTCAAGGACCGACCCGAGGCCGACGCCGTCGCGCAGCCACGCCCGTCCACCGAGGGTGAGCCGGGCCGCCGGGCCGAGGTGACCCGGCAACGGCACGCCGAGATCCATGCCCTACACACCACCGGCATCGGCACCACCGCGATCAGCCGCGCGTTGAACCTCGACGGCAAGACGATACGCCGCTACCTACGCGCGGCGACCGCGGACGAGCTGCTCACCGAGACCGTCCCACGGCCCCGTGACCTCGACGAGCACACCGCCTACCTCGTCTCCCGGTGGGAACAGGGCTGCACCAACGCGGTCCGGCTGACCACCGAACTGCGCGAACGCGGCTACCGCGGCAGCGCCCGCACGGTGCGCCGACTGCTGCAGACCTGGCGCGACGGCACAATCAAACCGACCGCCGTGACCGCGGTCGCGCCGAAACCCAGGGAAGTGACCGGCTGGATCATCCGGCCCGCCGGCGATCGCACCGAAGATGAGCAGTGCGCCCACAGCCTGACCCGGATCCTTGAGCGGTGTGACAGCCTGCGCACCGTCGACCGGCTGGTCAGCGACTTCGCCGGGATGCTGCGCCAACGTCAGGGCCAGCACCTGGACACCTGGATCGCCCAGGCCAAGGAAAGCGGCGTCGCGCAGCTGGCCGGCTTCGCCGCCGGCCTGGTCAAGGACTACGACGCTGTCCGCAACGGCCTCACCCTGCCCTACAGCAGCGGCGCAGTAGAGGGCAACGTTTGTCGATTGAAAGCGATCAAAAGGCAGATGTACGGCCGTGCGAACTTCGACCTCCTCCGGCTCCGCGTCGTCCTCGCCGAATAGCCACCGCAGATGAGACGGAATCACGAACTTTGTGCCAGAGCCATCTTTCAGCGTCCGCTAGCAAAGGCCGGCAACTTCTCCATCGACCTGCCCGCCGAGTGCTGCACCCGAGGACCGACGGCCGGCAGGCGCACTTCCAGACGGTGGTCTCCCGGGACACCCATCGACACCGATTACGCCGCCCACCGGCAGCGCATCCTCGCCAAGCAGGGGTGCGCCTACACCATCTGGACGTCGACGACGTCCTCGGCCCGTCGCTGCCGTCGCTCGACCCTTCACCGCCACTTCGGTGATCTGGCGTATCCAGGCCACCCCAACGGGCGACAGCCTCTCCTCGATCCGGTTTGACACCTGAGGCCCGAGGTGGCGCGCCGGTACGCGGCGTTGGCGTAGGACGTACGCGAAAGGGTGCCTTGCCGCGCGATAGCGCAGCAAGGCATCTGACCCGTCAGTCGAAGTAGCGCTGGCCGAAATCGAACAGGAGGCATCCCGAGGTCCCGGCAAAGTCGTCAGGTGATGCCGAGCAGTGTCAGCGGGTCCGATGCTAGGACTTTGTTGACTCCGCGACGAAGACACCACGCCCCGGGCGGCCGACTAGCACACCCTGCTCTCGCAGGGTGGCGATCGCGCGCTGGATGGTCGAGTGCGAAACGTCGTAGGAGTCGGCGAGCACGCGACCTGCGGGCAGCTGGCTGCCCGGCGGATACGTCCCGTCCTTGATCTTGCTTCGCAGGTCGTCTAGCAGCTCGTCCATAGTGGGCGGAATAGGCACGATGCGGCCCCTTGCAGTCGGTTGGCCCACCCAGTATCGATCCACGCCCTCGAAGTAGGCAATGCATCCGCTGAAAGAGGTGATGGTGGTGACATAGCTGATAGTCGGCCGAGGACCACCAGTGCGTACGCCACTGGGTGTTCTGCGACCGGCCGCTGCCCGACGGCGGCGGGCGATGTGCCCTGCCGGTCGACCACACCTCGCCCTGCGCGCGGCGCCCGCCTTGGCTCAATCGCCGGTGAAACCGGCACACCGAGGGGTGCGCCCCCGCAGGGAGGCGCACCCTCTGTGTGGGGATCAGCTGGTGACGAGCCGCAGGCCGTACGCGGTGAGCGCCTCGTTGACCGGCTGGAAGTACGTCTCGCCGCCGGCGGTGCAGTCACCGGAGCCGCCGGAGGTCACGCCCTGGGCCTGCCCGGTGCCCGTGATGAACGAGCCGCCGGAGTCGCCAGGCTCGGCGCACGCGTCGGTCAGGGTGAGCCCGCCGACGGCGCCGCCGTTGACGTAGATGACGGTCTGGTTCTTGGCCTTGATGGTGCCGCAGTGCCAACCCGTGGTCGACCCGGACCGACACACCGACGCACCGATCGGCGCCTCAGTGGATCCCTTGACCGCGAGGTCGGCGCCACCGTACCTGTTCACCGTGCCGGCCAGGGTCCACGCCGAGCTGGTCACGTCGACCTTTCCGTAGTCACCGAGGAGGCTGAACGTGCTGCCGCCGAGGCTGCCCATCTGCACGTCGTTGTAGCCGTAGGCCGGGCCGGCCCCCTGGGTGCAGTGCCCGGCGGTGACGAAGTGCTTGCTGCCGCCGCTGCCGGTCGCGCTGAACCCGACCGAGCATCGCCAGGCAACCGTGGTCCAGGCGTCACCGCCGCGTACGTTGTACAGCGCCCGCGGCGAGGAGGTCACCTCGGCGACCCGCACCGCCGGACCAAGCGCCCGCAGCCCGTCCAGGTACGCGCTGGTCGCCCGGGTCGCCGCTGCCCGGTTCACCTCCACCGTGACCTGGTTGCGGTAGACGTCGACGTACCAGCCGTTCACGCCAACCGGCGGGGCGATCCGGTCCAGCGTGGACTTGATGCCGTCCAGCTTCCGCTGTGGGTAGCGCACCACGGCGGATTCCGCGCCGGCAGCCCGTACCACAGCCGTCATGGCCGGGTCCGTTACGCCCACCACCAGCTCGCCCGCCGACGGATCGAAGTACGCGCCGCCAAAAGCCGCGCCGAGGGTGTCGCGCAGCCTACTCTCGAGGGCCGAGGCGTTGTCCTGCCGGGCGAACCTGGCCTCCGCCTGCCGCGGGCTGAGGCCGAGGTCGCGCTCCACGGCGACGTTGTAGGGGGTGTCGGCCGAGGCGGGCGGCCCGACCACCATGGACGCGCCAACGATGAGTAGGGCTACGCCCGACAAGCGAAGCGCTCGGGTGTGCTTCATCTGCTCTCCCTCTGGTTTGCCGACGCGGGGGATCCGCTCGATCATTCAGCAGCTGGTCGGGGGATGGGGAACTGGCCGTTCGGAGGATGATGCAATCACTCTATGTCCCCTGTTGCCCGACATCAATACTTGCGCATACGTCACTGCGAAATCGAATGCTGGGGCCGTCGGCGCGGTCAGGCCACTGCCGGTGCGGTCAGGGGCGGCGGCGCAGGTAGCGGGCGCGGCGGCCGACGTCGCGGAATCCGAGCCGCCGGTACAGGTCGGTGGCCGGGTTGTTGTCGTTGACGCAGAGCCACGCCTCCCGGGCGCCATCCCCGGCCAACGCCCGCAGCACGCTCGCCACCAGGTACGCCCCGACCCGCCGGCCCCGCCAGTCCGGTACGACGCCCACCTGGTCGATCCAGTTGTCGATGACGTTGAGGAAGCCAATGGGCCTGCCGTCGGGACCGCGTGCGAGCAGCGACAGGTCCGGCCGATACTCGTCGTCGTCCCGCAGCTCGCCCAGCCACTCCTCGGCAGTGGGCGCGGCGAAGCCGGGCCGGTCGGAGAAGGACGCACCGTACGTCTCGAAGAGTTCGGGGCCGATCTCCCAGGTCACCGGCTCGGTGCGCAGGTCGTCGGGGCGCGCGACGTCCGGGAGTGCGTCGAGGTCGTGCCGGAGCACCCACTCGGTGAAGATCCGCTCGAAGCCGCGCGCCGTGAAGAGGTCGTCCGCGCCGGGGCTCCAGGACTCGGTGGTCAGCAGCAGGCCGGCATCGCCGGCCTGCTCTTCCGCCCAGCTCAGCAGCCAGCTGCCCAGACCGCGCCCCCGCCAGGCCGGATGCACCAGGCCGGTGCTGGTGGCCGGCTCCCGCACGGGGCCGACCCCCACGGCCGCGACCAGGCCGCCGTCATGCCAGACCCCGAGGGTACGGGTCTGGAGCAGCCGGGCCCGCAGCAGCGGGGTACGGGCGAACAGCGGCAGCCCACCGTCGACGGCCAGACACGCCGCAGCCAGTTCGGTCAGCGCCACGAGGTGTTCCTCGCCGAACTCTTTCCAGGTCAGCGCGTCCCCGCCCGCCATGGTCCTCTGCCCTTTCGCCTGCCGCCGACCGCACGACGCCCCGGCCTTTGGCGGTTGATGCCTGGCTGGCGCGACGGCGCCCGGTGGGCAGTAGGCACCCCGGCCCGGACCACTGTCAACGGATTTCAGTCGGGCAAAGTAGTGCTCAGAGCACCCGGGTCACCCGCTCGGCGTCGATCCGGTTGGCCAGCCGTTCTCGGTCGAGGTTCGCGCAGATCACCACGGATGCGCCGGCGGCGAGCGGGGCGAGCAGCCACTTCACCGGCTGCTCGTGCTCGGCGGCGTCGACCAGCAGCCGGTCGCCGGCCCGCAGGTCGAGCTGCTCGGCGATCGCCGACGCCAACTGCCGCCACTCGCCGTAGCTGGTGCCGTCGGGGCTGGCCGGGTCCCACGGGCGGACGACGGTGTAGTCGGGCGGGGTGTCGGTGTGCCGGAGCACCTCCGTGGACCAGTCGAGCCAGCCGCCGGGCACGTCAGCCAGCGACCCTGGCCCGGTGGGAACCAGGTAGCGATGCGTGCCGAGTGGTACGTCCTCCAGCCAGTCGTCCAGGCGTTCCGGGGTCACGAACACCGCGTCGTACGGCTGGTCGCCGCCCGGTTCGAGGACCGGCAGCCCGGCGGTGGCCCGCGGCCGGAACGACACCGCCATCCCGATCGACCAGGCGCCGATCAGCACCGCGGCGGTACGCCAGTGCGGCGGCAGCAGCACCGCGACCCGGCTGCCCGGGGTGAGTCCACAGCCGTCCCGCAGCAGGCTCGCGCTGCGTGCCGCCCAGCCGCCAAGCTCCTGCGCGGTCAGCTCGACCCGCTCGCCGGTCGCGTCGTCGTGGTAGGTGAGCAGCGGAAGGTCGGGCTCCCGCACCGCGTCAGCCGGAACGGGTACGGGCGAGTGGACAGCCATCCGAAACTCCTCCTGCCGATCCGCCCACCCTAACCACCCGCGCGCCGGCCCTACCGCCCCGACAGGCGGAGGGTTCAGCGCGTGAACCGGTCCACCAGGATCGCCAGCCGCCGCTCATGCTCCGCGCGCCGGAGCCGACCGCTGCGCATGAGCGTGACGAGGCCGTGCAGCGCGCTCCAGAAGGTCTCGATGTACGTCTCCAGGTCGTCGCCGCCGACGACCGGCCGCAGGGTATCGGCCAGTTCGGCGAAGCCCCGGGCCAGGTCGACCGGGACATCCTGGCTGGCGAACGGCAGGTCGACCGCGAGGGTGAACATCGCGTCGTAGAGCGCGGGCCGCCGCTCGGCGAACGCGGCGTACGCTGCGGCGACCTCGGCCACCGCCTGCCGCTCGTCCGTGGCGGCGCTCCTGGCGGCGGTCAGGTCCGCGGCCAGATCGGCGAAGCCCTCCACGGCGACGGCCGCCATGATGGCGTCCTTGCCCTTGAAATGGCTGTACAGGACGGGCTGGCTGTATTCGATCTCGGCGGCGAGGCGGCGGGTGGTGACCGCATCCCAGCCCTCCGACTCGGCCAGGTCCCGGGCCGCGGCGACGATCGCCCGCTCCCGTTCCGTCCGTTCGCGCTCCCGGCGCGCTTGAATCCCCACGACCGAAACTCTAGCACCGCTAGCCATTCTGTCGCAGCTCTGCTAGCTTCGCTCTCAGACCTAGCGTTGCTAGAAATTGGAGTCGAACATGCTCAGCCCTCTCGCCTACGGCCTCGCCGTCGTCCTCGGTCTCTTCGTCGTCTTCATCGGCGCCCGGTTCCTGCTGCAACCCCGCGCCGCGGCCGCCGGCTACGGCGTACCGGCCGCGCCGGACGGGGACCCCGCCTACCTCACGATCAAGGGACTTCGCGACCTCAGCTACGGCCTCCTCGGTCTCGCTCTGATCGCCTTCACCAGCGCCCACGCGGTCGCCTGGTTCATGCTGATCGTCGCGCTCAACCCGTTGGGGGACACGCTGATCGTGCTGCGGCACGGCGGCACGAAGGCTGTCGCCTTCGGGATCCACTTCGCCACCGCCCTGGTCGTCCTCCTCGACGCCGCCCTGCTGTTCGCCCTGTAGCCACCCGCGATCCCCGAAAAGGAGCCGTCAGACCTGTGGGCGGCCGGCGAGGGCAGCTCGTGTTCGGCGAGCCCACCAGCACGGCCAGGCCGTCAGCGGAGCGGCAGCTCCGGGCCGCCGTCGAGGAGCGGGGCGAGTAGGTCGCCCTGCTTCTCGACGCGCTTGAGCACCTCGCCAGCGGTGTAGGGGCGAGTCGACGGGCGCTTCCCGGCGGCACCGGCCGAGACCTCGTCCCAGGTCAGCGGGGTGGACACCGACGGCACCGCCTGGGCGCGCAGCGAATACGGCGCCACGGTCGTCTTGGCCGCGTTGTTCTGGCTCCAGTCGATGAAGACCTTGCCGGGGCGCAGGTTCTTCGCCATCTTCGACACGATCTGCTTCGGGTGCGCCCGCTCCAGCTCCTGCGCGATCCGCTTCGCGTAGTCGGAGACATCATCGGAGGACTGGGTGCCGGCGATCGGGCAGCAGAGCTGCATGCCTTTCTTGCCGGACGTCTTCGGGTACGACTCCACCCCATCGGATGCCAACCGGTCGCGCATCAGCAGGGCCACCTGGCAGCACTGCTTCAGCGCGGCCGGGGCACCCGGATCCAGGTCGACGACCATCATGTCGGGATGTTCGCCGATCTTCCACTGCGGCGTGTGCAGTTCCAGGGCAGCGAGGTTGGCCAGCCAGACCAGGGTGGGCAGGTCGTCGGCGACCACGTAGTCGATGGTCTCCCGCCCCTTGCTCGACCCGGGGGCGGGCAGGTTCTCGGTGCGTACCCAGGCGGGGGTGGCGGCGGGGGCGTTCTTCTCGAAGAACGAGCCGCCCTCGACGCCGTTCGGGTAGCGGATCCGGGTCAGCGCCCGGTCCCGCAGGTGCGGCAGCAGCACCGGGGCGATCCGGGTGTAGTAGTCGATGACCTCGCCCTTGGTGAAGCCGGCCCTCGGGTAGAGGATCTTGTCGAGGTTGGACAGCCCCAGCGAGTGTCCCTCGACGTCCACCGTCAACCGGTCAGCTGGCATCGTCGACCTCCTCGGGCGGCTTGTCGGGACGCAGGCGCAGGATCCGGGGGAAGCGCAGCCGCCCGTCGGGGGTGCGCTGGCCGTACTTGATCTCCACCACGGTCCGCGGGGTCACCCAGATCGCGCCGCGGGCATCCTCGCGCGGCACGTCCCCGGCGAACGGCGACGCGGCGGTGCGCAGCGGTTCCAGCTCGCGCAGCAGATCCCGTTCGAGGGCCGCGCCGATCCCCCCGCCGACCCGGCCCCGGTAGGTGAGCCGCCCGTCCTGCCGGGGCACGCCGACCAACAGGCCGCCGATCTTGCGCGCGCCGGGCCGCCAGCCGCCGACCAGGAAGTCGCCGGTCACCTCCAGCTTGACCTTGACCCAGTCGGGGGAACGGACGCCGGGCCGGTATGCCGAGTCGATCCGCTTGGCCATCACGCCCTCGAGGCCGTGCTCGCCGGCGACCTCGAAGGTGGCCGGGCCGTCGGCGAAGGCGGGCGGCACCGCCCACCGGGCGGCGCCGAGCCCGAGCGACTCCAGCGCCGCGCGCCGCTCCCGGTAGGGACGGCCGGTCAGGTCCTCGCCGCGCAACCGGAGCAGGTCGAAGATCATGTACGTGACGGGCATGCTGGCCGCCAGGCGGGCCGCCTTGGTCGGGTTCCGGACGTGCATCCGCTCCGCGAGGGCGGTGAACGACGGCTGCCCGAGCTCGTTGAAGAGGACCACCTCGCCGTCCAGCAGCGCGTCGTCGACCTGCTCGGCCAACGGGATCAGCTCGGGGTACGCGGTGGTGACCTCCACGCCGGAGCGGGCGTACAGGTGCTTGTCGCCGCGGCAGATGTCGGCAAGCGCCCGCACCCCGTCCCACTTGAACTCGTACGCCCAGCCGGCACCGGCCGGGAGCTGCCCGGTCATCGCGAGCATCGGCTTCAACGGCGCGCCGGGCACCTTTTGACTGTAGTTGCGTACGGAAGCGCGTGCGTCCCGTTCGATCGTTTGCGATCCTGGTCAGAGCCGGGGAGAGGAGCGCGGGATGCGGGCCATCTGGAAAGGAGCGGTGTCGTTCGGCCTGGTGTCGATCGGCGTGAAGGTCTACTCGGCCACCGAGGAGAAGGACATCCGCTTCCACCAGGTGCACCGCGACGACGGCGGCCGTATCCGCTACAAGCGCACCTGCTCCGTCTGCGGCGAGGAGGTCAGCTACGACGACATCGCCAAGGGGTACGACATCGGTGGCGGCGAGATGGTCATCCTCACCGACGAGGACTTCGCCGAGCTGCCGCTGACCAGCTCGAAAGCGATCGACGTGCTGGAGTTCGTCCCCGCCGAGCAGGTCGACCCGATCCTCTACAACAAGGCGTACTTCCTGGAGCCGGAGAGCTCGGCCGCCAAGCCGTACGTGCTGCTGCGCGACGCGCTGGCCGACTCGGAGCGGGTGGCGATCGTCAAGGTGGCCCTGCGCCAGCGGGAGCAGCTGGCCACCCTGCGGGTACGCGAGGGCGTGCTGCTGCTCAACACGATGCTCTGGCCGGACGAGGTGCGTACCCCGGACTTCGGTTTCCTGGACGAGGACCTGAAGGTCCGTCCCCCGGAGCTGGCGATGGCCAGCTCGCTGATCGACTCGATGGCCGGCGAGTTCGAGCCGGACGCCTTCACCGACGACTACCGGGCGGCGTTGCAGGAGGTCATCGACGCGAAGATCGAGGGGCGCGAGGTGGTCCAGCCGGAGGAGGAAGAGGCCGCGCCGGCCGCCGCGGTGGACCTGATGGCCGCGCTGAAGGCGTCGGTCGAGCGGGCCCGGGTCGCCCGGGGCGAGGCACCGGCGGGCGAAGCGGCCGAGCCGACCCCGATCACCTCGGCCCGGTCGGCACAGCAGGCGGCAAAGGCGGCGAAGACGACGAAGGCGCCGGCGAAGAAGGCGGCCGCGAAGAAGGCCCCGGCGAAGAAGGCCGAGCCGGCCAAGAAGGCGGCGGCCAAGAAGACCGCGGAGAAGAAGGCGGCCAAGGCGCCCGCGAAGAAGGCGGCCGCGAAGAAGGCCACCCCCCGCAAGACCGCCTGAGCCCAGCGTGGGTGTTAGGAGGGGGCCCCTTTACTACCGCAGGCGTTAACAGGGGCCCCCTCCTAACACCTACTTGCCGCCGCTGGCCCGGAATGCCACCCAGGCGTCGCTCATCCGGTCCGCCTGTCCCGCGGTGAACATGTTCATGCAGGAATCCTGCGTGTAGTCCATGAAGTTGTGGATCGGGTCCAGCCCGGGGGCGGTGCAGGTGTCCGCGCCCACCGGGCAGTTGAACTGCGGCGCCGCCTCTCGCGGAGTGTCCGCGACGTAGTCGCCGGCAGCGGAGCACCCGTGCGCGAAGGTGTGCTCCAGCATCAGCCAGTGCCCGACCTCGTGCGTCAGCGTGTCACCCAGGGCGTACTTGCCTGCCGTTCCGCCCGGCATCGACTCGTCCAGCATCACCACGCCGTCGATGTAGTCCCGGCCGTTGTTGTAGCCCTTCGGGAAGTACGCCCAGCCGAGGAGCCCGCCGCCGATGTTCGCCACGTACACGTTCAGGGTGCGGGCGTCGCCGGTGTACAAAGCCTTCTTCATGTCCCGCTCGTTCTTGCCCGGCACGACCGTGTACCAGGCGCTGTTCACCGTCCACGTCGTGTCGACGAGCGAGAAGCGGAACGGGGTGTCGGAGGCGTCCGGCGCCGTACGCCCTGCGTACGAATCGTTGAGCACCGTCACCTGCGCCGCGATCATGGTGTTCCACCTGTTCTTCTCCGCCTCGCTGAGGGGGTGGTCGGAGATCATGTGGAAGACCGTGGGCACGGTGACGCTGCCGTTGGGCAGGCGCGGCGAATCCTTGATCACGCCGTAGGCCTTCGCCTCATTCTTCGAATACAGCTCCGGCTCCTGGGCGGTGGCACCCTCCTTCACCCGCGCCGCGCTGTGCCCCTCGGCATCCGGCGCACATGCCGCAACACCCGGGGAGGCGGTCACGGGCGCCGCCGTGGCCAAAGCGGCGGAGGCTCCACCGCCCGCCAGGAATGTCGCAGCGGTAGCGGTCAGGACTGCCAGTTGGAAAGTCGATCTCCTGCGCATCGTTGCACCTTTCACCAATGGGGGACGGAGGCGAAGCGGGTGGACGAGAGCCGCCGTAACGAGGGGACAGACGTCGTTCCGGTATGAGAACACGCCATTGGCATCGACAACAGGCCCAGGAGAGCCGGCCCCCCTTCCCGTCAGCCCCGCCCGAGCTTCCCGGTGGGGGTGATGCGGACGATCACCCGCTCCTCGCCGGGCTGGCGGAACGGGTAGGTGTCCTGCCCGAGGTACTTCTTCGCCAGCCGGTCGATGTGCTCGTCGGCGCCGCCGGTGACCAGCTCGGCGGTGCCCTTCACCCAGAGCGTGCGGAAGTCGTTCGCCTTGTCGACGATGGAGACCGCGACCGCCGGGTTCCGGGCGATGTTGACGTACTTCTGCCGGCCCTTGGCGGTGTTGAACAGGATGTGTTCGCCGTCGGTGTCCACCCAGACCGGGGTGACGTGGGGGGAACCGTCGGCCTCGACGGTCGCCACATGGGCGAGTTGGGGCTCGGCGAGCAGGGCCAGGTCTTCTTCGGTGAGGATCGCCATGCCGTGAACGTACTCCGCCACGATGACTGGCATCGTTCGTCACCGACTTCCCGACGGCGGCGGCGGAGGGCTGAGCTGTCGGAATCGGAGCCGGCCGGAGGAGCGCGGGCGGCGTCCGGCCGGGTACCGTGTGCGCTGGTCTCGACAGCGGCCGGCGGGCCGCACCACCCACCCAGCAGGGGAGTCGACGTGAGCGAGCGCGTGCAGAACCGGTCGGCGGGCCAGGGCCCGGGCACCAAGGCGGAGCGGCGGCTGGCCGCCCAGCTGGCGGCGAAGAAGGCCGCCGAGGCGAGACGGCGCCGGCAGTCGATGCTGGGTGCGTTCGTCGGTGTCCTCGCGGTGGCCGCGCTGATCGGCGGCATCGTCTGGCTGAACAAGGGCGACGACAAGCAGCCCGTCACCAGCTCGTCGGCCAACCCCACCGCCGAGGCCGCCGGCGAGCCCACCGCCGAGCCCACCGCCGCTGCCGAACCGCAGCTCCCCGCGGACGCCGACCCGGCGCTGAAGACCAAGCCGAAGGTTGTCGCGGGCAAGGGCGAGCTGAAGAAGCTCAGTGTGACGACGCTGATCAAGGGCACCGGCCCGGCGGTGAAGGCCGGCCAGCAAATCACCACCAACTACGTCGGCGTGTTCTACAAGGACGGCAAGGAGTTCGACTCCTCCTGGGGCCGGGGCGAGCCGGCCACCTTCGGCATCGGCGTCGGCCAGGTCATCCCGGGCTGGGACCAGGGCCTGGTCGGCGTGCCGGTGGGCAGCCGGGTGCAGCTCGACATCCCGGGTGAGCTGGCGTACGGAAACGAGTCGGTGGGCGGTCGGCCGGGCGGGCCGCTGCGCTTCGTCGTTGACGTGCTCGCCGCGCAGTAGGTCACAACAGGCTTCCTTCCGGTCACTCAGCGGCAGTAGGTTCATGGTCACCGTGGGCGGTCCACCCCGCCTGCGGCGACCTGCCGACGACGCGGAGGTGCATGTGGCGGCGCTGGACGACTCCGGGCTGGCCCGGCTGATGTGGACGCACTTCGAGCCGGTCCACACGGTGACCTACTTCCACCCCCGGGCCCGGGCCGCGTACGAGGCGGTCGGGTTGCGCGGATACTGGCGGGGCTACTTCGCGGGCCGGGCCGCCCCGCTCGGGCCGGTCGACGCGCCGATGGCGGTCGCCGCGTTCTTCAGCTTCGCGCCGGCCATGGTGGCCCGGGCGCTGCCCTCGGTGTGGCGGCTGGTCACCCCGGAGGAGGCGCTGCGAGCCCGGCTCACCGGTGCCGTGCAGGCGCTCGCCGAGTTCACCTACGAGCTGCCCGAGGCGCACCTGGTCGAGGCTGCGGGCCTGCTGGAGGAGGCGGCCGGGCGGGTCGAGACGGCCGGGCGGGTCCTCGGCGCGGCCAACGCCGCGCTGCCCCGGGGCGAGTACCCGCTGGCCCGGCTCTGGCAGGCCGCCACCACGCTGCGCGAACACCGGGGCGATGGGCATGTCGCGGCGCTGGTCGCCACCGGGCTGGATCCGGTCGAGGTGGTGGCCTGGCGGTGCAGGGTCGACCAGTCCCGCGAGTTCCACCGGATGGCCCGGGGCTGGGCCGACGAGGAGTGGCACGCCGCCGAGGAGCGGCTGGTCGAAAAGGGCTGGCTGACCGCCGACCGGACGCCGACCGAGCACGGCATCGAAGCGTTCCGCGTCGTCGAGGAGGCCACCGACCGCGCCGCCCTCGGCCCGTGGCGGGCGCTGGGTGCGGAGCGTACGGCGCGGCTGCGCGAGCTGCTCGAGCCGATCACCGACCGATGCCGCACGATCATCCCGCCGCAGGCCCCGATGGGGCTGCCCGCGCAGCGCACCGCCGAAGAGGCACCGGCACCGGCCCGCTGACCGCCCGGGCCGTCCAGACCGGCCAAGCCGTTTGGGTGGCCCGGGCCGCCGGGGCCGTCCTACCCGTCGGGGCCGTCGGGCAGGATGGGTACGTGGTGGATGCGGTGCTCTTCGACCTGGACGGCGTGATCGTGGACTCCGAGCCGGTCTGGGAGGAGGTCCGGCGGGCGTACGTGGCCGCGCACGGCGGCACCTGGCAACCGGACAGCCAGCGCCGGCTGATGGGGATGAGCACCGGCGAGTGGGCCACGTACCTGAGCGGTGAGCTGGGCGTCGACCGGAGCGCCGAGCAGGTCGCCATCGAGGTGGTCGCCGAGATGACCCGGCGGTACGCGCAGCGCGTACCGCTCATCGACGACGCCGACGCGGTGGTACGCCGGATGGCCGCGCGGTGGCCGCTCGGGCTGGCCAGTTCCTCCCCGACCCGGCTGATCGCCGCGGCGCTGGACGCCACGGGCCTGGCCGACTGCTTCGGCGCGACGCTGTCGACGGAGGAGACGGCGCGGGGCAAGCCCGCGCCGGACGTCTGGCTGGCGGTGGCGGCTCGGCTCGGCGTGGACCCGGCCCGGTGCGTGGCAATCGAGGACTCCTCGAACGGGGTCCGCTCGGCGGCCGCCGCCGGGATGCGGGTGGTGGCGGTGCCGCACGGGTCGTACCCGCTGGACCCGGATGCCGAGGCGCTGGCGGCGGCGCTGCTGCCCGCGATCGACGCGCTCACCCTGGAGCTGGTGGCGCAGCTCGACCGAACGATTTGCTCCTGACGCGGCGTCAGGTCCTAGCGTCGGTTCCTGTCGCCGCAGGTTGCGGTGATGCGAGAGGGAGTGGGACGTGGCGTCCACCTGGCGGATCGGCGAGCTGTGCCGGCGTACCGGCTCACCGTCCGGACCCTGCACCACTGGGACCACGTGGGTCTGCTGCAGCCGTCCGCGCGCACGTCCGCCGGCCATCGGCGCTATGACGAGATCGACGTCGCCCGGCTGTACCGGATCGTCGCGCTGCGCGAGCTGGGCCTGCCGCTGGAGACCGTGGGTGTGCTGCTGAACGGCGGCGGTGGCGGCGGCCCGGAGCTGGCCGAGCTGCTCGACGAGCACCTGGCGCATGTGGAGCGGCAGCTCGCCGCGCTGGGCGGCCTGCGCGACCGGCTGGTCGCACTGGTGCCCGCCGTACGCGCGGCTGGGGGCGCCACGCCCATCGACCTGCTCGCTCTGATCGAGGAGGTAACCAGGGTGGACGACACGATCCGCAACTACTTCACGAAGGAGCAGCTCGCGGCGTTGGCGCAGCGGCGGGAGCAACTCGGCGAGGCGGCGATCCGCGACGTACAGGACGAGTGGCCCCGGCTGATCGCCCAGGTCCAGGCGGAGCTGACGGCCGGGACCGACCCTGCTGACCCGAGGGTGCGGGCGCTGGCCATGCGCTGGATGGAGCTGCTGGAGGCGTTCCACGGCGGCGACCCGGGACTGCGGGACTCGCTCTACCGGATGCAGGCGGAGAACAGCGCGGAGATCGCCCGGGAGCACGGCGGCCCGACGCCGGAGCTGATCGACTACGTGAAGCGGTCGGTCGCGGCGAGCTGATCTGCCCGAGGGTGGGCCGATCTCGGAAAGGGTCGGCCCACACCGGGCACATCGTCGGTATGTCCCTGATCACACCACTCCTGCCGTCGATCACCTCGTTGTACGTTTTCCCGAGCGTGCCGGTTCGGCATGGCCGGGGCACGGCCGGGTAGCGCAGCCGGTGGCGCACGTGTCGGCGGTGAGAGGACGGCGATGAAGGCGATCGTGTACGAACGCAACGGGGACGCCTCGGTGCTCCAGCAGGTCGAGCGCCCGATCCCCGAGCCGGGCCCCGGCGAGGTGCTGGTGCGGATGGCCGTCTCGGGGGTGAACCCGACCGACTGGAAGGCCCGCCGCCAGTGGCCGCTCCCGGCCGGCTGGCAGATCCCGGGGCAGGACGGCGCCGGGGTGATCGAGGCGGTCGGCGAGGGCGTCGACCAGATCCTGATCGGTACGCGGGTGTGGCTCTGGGAGGCGGCCTGGCAGCGACCGTGGGGCACCGCCGCCGAGTACGCGGTGGTGCCGGTGCGGCACGCGGTGCGCCTCGGCTCGGCCTCCTTCGACCTGGGTGCCTGCCTCGGCATCCCGTTCCTGACCGCGCACCGTTGCCTGACCGCCGGCGAGTTCATGCCGGACAAGCTGCACGCGGGCGCGCTGAGCGACCACGTGGTGCTGGTGCAGGGCGGGGCGGGCGCGGTGGGCAACGCGGCGATCCAGCTGGCCCGCTGGGCCGACGCCTGCGTGATCGCCACGGTGAGCAGCCCGGAGAAGGCGCAGCTCGCGGCGGCGGCCGGGGCCAGCTTTGTGATCAACTACCGAGAGCAGGACGTGGTCCAGGAGGTCCGCAAGATCGCGCCCGACGGGGTGCACACGATCGTCGAGGTCTGCGCGGCCCGCAACGCCGCGACGGACGTGCAGATCCTGCGCAACGGCGGCGCGGTCTGCGTGTACGCCGACGACGGTGGCGCCGAAGTGACCCTGCCGATCCGGCCGCTGATGGTGCCGAACGCCCGCTGGCAGTTCGTGCTGATCTACACGGCGCCGAAGGCGGCCAAGGCGCAGGCGGTGAGCGACGTGTCGGCGGCGGTGGCGCAGGGTGCGATCCGGGTGGGCGAGGAGGCCGGGCTGCCGCTGCACCATTACCCCCTGTCGGCGGCTCAGGCGGCGCACGAGGCGGTGGAGAACGGCGCCGTCGGCAAGGTGCTGATCGCCACGGCAGAGGCGTGATCAGGCAAAACGGATTTCTCTGACATCGAGACAGAGGCGAACAAGTTTCGCGAGAATGAACCTGCGGGTCGCCCCGCTTGGACGGGCGGCCCCGGCGCGGTGCGAACGCCGGGGCCGCCCTCTGGGGAGGGAGGTCCTATCGGGAACGTTCCCTACCCGTGCAGGCGACGGTACGCCGGAAAGTGTTACGGCGCGGTCAGTTCGCGTACCTCGAGTCCACCTTCGGCGTACCGGGAGCGCACCACCTTCTTGTCGAACTTGCCGACGCTGGTCTTCGGTACCGCGTCGATGAACGCCCAGCGCTCGGGCAACTGCCAGCGGGCCACCGATGTCGCCAGGAAGTCCCGCAACTCCTCGGCGGTGACCGTGGCGCCGGATCGCACCACCACTGTGGCCAGCGGCCGCTCGTCCCAGCGCTCGTCCGGTACGCCCACCACGCACGCCTCCAGCACGGCCGGGTGCGCCATCAGGGCGTTCTCCAGCTCGACCGAGGAGATCCACTCCCCGCCCGACTTGATCACGTCCTTGGCCCGGTCGCTGAGCGTGAGGTAACCCTCCGGCGAGAGCGTGCCCACGTCCCCGGTACGCAGCCAGCCGTCGCGGAACTTCTCCTCGTCGGGGCTCTCGTCCCCGACGTACCGGGCGGTAACCCACGGCCCGCGGACCTCCAGCTCGCCGACGGAGGCCCCATCGGCGGGCAGCGGCTCGCCCAGCGGGCCGACGACGCGCGCCTCGACCCCGCCCGGGACGCGGCCCTGGGTGTAGCGGTAGCGCCAGGCCGTGTCACCGGTCGCGCCGGCCGGCGGCCGGGAGACCGAGCCCAGCGGCGACATCTCGGTCATGCCCCAGGCGTGGATGACCTCGATGCCGTGCCGCTCGTGGAAGGCGTGCATCAGCGCCGGCGGGCAGGCCGAGCCGCCCACGATCACCTCCCTGAGCGAGGAGGTGTCCACGTCGTGGCTGTCCAGGTAGGCCAGCAGGTCGGTCCAGATGGTCGGCACCGCGCCGGCCAACGTGGGCCGCTCGGCGGCGATCATCGCGGCGATCGGCTCGGCCTGGAGGAACCGGTCCGGCATGATCAGCGACGCGCCGGAGAGGAACGCCGCGTACGGAAGGCCCCAGGACATCGCGTGGAACATCGGCACGATGGTCAACTCCCGGTCCTTCGGGCCCAGGCCGAAGCTCTCCGGCATGCAGACCTGCAGCGAGTGCAGGTAGATGGAGCGGTGCGAGTAGGCGACCCCCTTGGGGTTGCCAGTGGTCCCGGAGGTGTAGCAGAGGGCCGCGGCGTCACGCTCGTCTACCTCGGGCCAGTCGTAGGAGTCCGGCTTGTCGGCCAGCAGGGCGTCCCAGTGGTGTACGGCGATCCGGTCGCCGGCCGCCGCGACCAGCGGGGCCGGGTCCCCGCCGCCGACCACCACCACGTGCCGCACCGTGGTCAGCTGGTCGATCACCTTGGCGAGCAGCGGGATCAGCGTGGTGTCGACCAGCACCACCCGGTCCTCGGCGTGGTTGGCGATGTAGGCGACCTGGTCCGGGAAGAGCCGGATGTTGAGGGTGTGCAGCACCGCGCCCATGCTCGGCACCGCGAAGTACGCCACCAGGTGCTCGTTGTTGTTCCACATGAACGTGGCGACCCGCTCGTCACCGGTCACCTCGCACTCGTCGCGCAGCGCGTGGGCCAGCCGGGCGGCGTTCCGCCCGACCTCGGCGTACGTCATCCGGCGGGGCTCGGCGCCGGTCCAGGTGACAACCTCCGCGGTGCCGTGCACGGTGGAGCCGTGTTCGAGGATCCGGGCGACCTGAAGGGGGGCATCCATCATCGTGCTACGCATGGGTAGCAAGTTAGTGGCGTCGGTCACATCGGGGAACCCCCGGAACGGCCGACCCAACCGGGGAAGCTGCGTAGATTGTCCGGATGAGCATCTCGTGGGCCGACTCGTACGTGGGACAGCTACGCGCCCTGGCCGGTGACCGCACCCTGATGTTCGTCGGGGCCCGCGCCGTGGTCCGGGACAACGCCGCCCGGGTGCTGCTGATCCGGCGCTCCGACAACGGCCAGTGGGCGATGCCGGCCGGCGCCATGGAGCTGGGCGAGTCGATCGCCGACTGCGCCGTCCGGGAGGTACGCGAGGAGACCGGCCTGCGCGCGCTGCGGGTCAGCGCGTTCGCCCTCTACACCGGCCCGGACCGCACCCACACCAACATGTACGGCCACACGTACCAGATCTTCACCACCGCGTTCCGGGTCGACGAGTGGGACGGGGAGCTGGCCCGGATGACCGACGAGACCACCGACGCCGGCTTCTTCCACCGCGACGCGCTGCCGACCCCGCTCTCCGCCAGCGTCATCGAGACCCTCGCCGACCTGGACGTCTTCGAACAGACCAACCGGCTGATCCTCAAGTAGCCCCGCGGCCGCCCGAGGACCAGCCGGTCAGCGATATCAGACCGCCGGCGCCACGTAGTGGTAGAGGACGTCGGCCTGGTTGTACCAGGGGCGCCACTGCGCACCCGAGGTGCTGAGTTCGCCACGGATGGCGAACCGGTCGTCGTGGGTGCCCGCCGGGGCGGTCATCGGCACCGTCACCGTGGACGTCGCCTTCTGGTCGAGCGGCCCGGCCGTGCACACCACCTGGGTGGCCGTGGCCTCACACAGCCACGGGCTCGGGTTGCCCGGTGCGCCGTAAGGCTCGCCGGGGGTGAAGCCAGCCGGCACGTCGACCACCAGGCGCAGATCATCGGCTGCGGAGCTGCCGCTGTTATGAGCGGTGAAGGTCGGGGAGATTTCCGCGCCGCCAGTCGGAATGTCCGTCTCGTACGACCCGCGCACGTCCGCCCCGGACAGAGACAGGTCGGCGACGTAGCCGTAGGTGGTCCGGACCTGGCCGGAGTTGTTGCTCCGGGTCACCTCGTGGGCGCTGGTGGCGGCTGTAGCCTTGATCGTCACGACGGTGCCGGACGGTGCGTCGGGAAGGCCGACGTAGACGCGCAGCAGCTGGGCCGCGCCGCCCGGCGGCACCGGGCCGTAGATGTTGGTGCAGACGAAGGTGGCGTAGTCGCACTGCCAGGACGGATCACCGATGATCTCGCCGCCGGGCGGCAGCTCGAAGGAGACGGTGATGTCCTCGACGGCCGCCGCGCCGATGTTGTCGACGCTGGCGGTGACGACGGTCAGGTTCCTCGTACCCAAGATCATCGTGGTCGGCGTGACGTCGAGGTTGAGCTTCAGGTCGGGCCGGGGCGGCGGGGCCGCGACGGCCGGCGCGGCCGGCAGCAGCGCGGCCGAGACGGCGAGGGAGAGCAGGGTGAGTCCGGTACGCACGGTGCGGTCGGAAGTCATATCGTCCCTTGTTCGGAGGGAGCCGCAATGGCGGCGCACGCCGGCGGTGCGGCGCGGCCGACGCCCCCGTCGGCGGCAGCCGGGCGACCGCCGTTGGCGATCCCACCACAATGGACGTCAGTCGCTGCCGTTTCGTTGCATGACCCACCCAACCGGTCAGAGCATGGTCTGCGACTTCGACTCCATGTCGGTGGCGGCCTCCTCCTTCGACTCCTTGGTCAGTGGCTTGCCGCCGGGAGCGGCCGCCTTGCCGCCGAGCGGGTCGGCGCCGCCGGTGGCACCCTGCGGGCCGGCACCGCGCAACTTCTCGTTCGGCATGGCCAGGGTGACCAGGACGGCCAGGAGGGCGATCAACCCGGTGGTCAGGAAGACCAGGTGCAGCGACTCGACGAACGCGGCCTGGATTGCGCCGCGTATCGGGGCGGGGAGGGCGAGGATGGTCGCCGGGTCATTGATCGAAACGCCCTTGGCCGCCACCGCGGCCCGCTGTTGCGGCGGCAGTTGGGCGACCGCGCCCGGCAGACGGTCGGCGAGATGCTTGGTGAGCTGCGACGACAGCACCGCACCGAGGATCGCCACCCCGAACGAGCCGCCCAGCGAGCGGAAGAACGTCGCCGACGAGGTGCCCGCCCCCAGGTCCCGCGGGTCCACCGCGTTCTGCACGGCCAGGATCAGCGACTGCATGCACAGGCCCAGCCCGACGCCGATCACCACCATGTAGCCGAAGGCCGCCCAGATCGAGCTGGCCACCTGGAGCTGCCGGAAGAGCAGCATGCCGACGACCAGCACCGCCGAACCGGCCACCGGGAACCACTTGTAGCGCCCGATCTGGCTCATCGCCCGGCCGGTCAGCACCGAGGTGACGATGATGCCGGCCATCATCGGCAGCATCAGCAGACCACTACGGGTCGGCGAGGCGCCCTTGACGATCTGGAGGTAGAGCGGGATGAAGATGATCGACCCGAACATCACCAGACCGAGCACGAAGCCCGCCGAGTTGGCCAGCGCGAACGTGCCGCTGCGGAACAACCGCAGCGGCAGGATCGGCTCGCTTACCCGGGCCTCCTGGAGAACGAAGAGCGCGCCCAGCACCGCGCCGGCCACGAACAGCCCGATGATCACACCGGAGCCCCAGGCGTACTGGGTGCCGCCCCAGCTCAACGCCAGCAGCAGGCTGCTCACCCCGGCGACCAGCAGCGCCGCCCCGAGCCAGTCGATGGCGTGCTGCCGCTTCTGGAACGGGATCAACCGCATGACGTGGTAGCACACCACGATGGCCAGGATCGCCAGCGGCACGTTGATGTAGAAGATCCAGCGCCAGTTGGTCTGCGCGAAGTAGCCGCCGACCAGCGGGCCGGCCACCGAGGCCAGGCCGAACACCGCCCCGAAGAGTCCCTGGTAGCGGCCGCGTTCCCGGGGAGAGACCACGTCCGAGATGATGGTGAAGGCCAGCGTCATCAGCCCGCCGGCACCCAGCCCCTGCACGCCCCGGGTGAGGATCAGCTGGGTCATGTTCTGTGACAGGCCGGCCAGCAGCGAGCCGACCACGAACGTGCCGATCGAGAAGAGGAACACCGGGCGGCGCCCGCGCAGGTCGGCCATCTTGCCGTACAGCGGGGTCGACGCGGTGGAGGCGAGCAGGTACGCGGTGACCACCCACGAGTAGTGGTTGATACCGCCCAGCTGGCCGACGATGGTCGGCAACGCCGTACCCACGATGGTCTGGTCCAGCGCCGCCAGCAGCATCCCGGTCATCAGACCGAACATCAGCAACCGGATCTGACGGGCGTTCAGCACGGGACGACCGTGGGCCTGGGCAGTCATTACGCCCGCTTTCCCACACCCCGCAGAACATGCCCCCCGAATCCGTCGCCGGAGCGGGCAGGTTTGGCCGGACCGGCGCGGGGGACCCGGGGAAACATGGCAGGAGGAGCAGCGGAAGAGCGCCGGCTCGCCACTGTCGTGGAGAGCTGGCTGGAGCGCCCCGTGCTGATCGTCGGCGACGCCATGCTGGACGAGTGGCGGTTCGCGGAGTCCGAACGGCTCTGCCGTGAGGCCCCCGCCCCGGTCCTCACCCTGCGCAGGCGCATCTCCGCGGCCGGCGGCGCGGCGAACACGGCGGTCAACGTGTCCGCCCTCGGCGGGCGGGCCGCGCTGGTGTCCCCGGTCGGGGCCGACGCGGCCGGTGACGAACTGCACGACTGCCTCGACCGCGCCGGCGTCTGGGACCGTACGGTCAACCAGCCCGGCCGGCCGACCCCGGTGAAGCGGCGGATGCTCGCCGGTAGCCAGATCCTGCTCCGCGAGGACTCCGGCGAGCCGGACGACGCGCTCGACGACGACGGGGTGGCCCGCCTGCTCACCGCGCTGCACTGCGCGACCGAGGAGCTGCACGCCGCCTCGGCCGGGCAGCCGCTCACCCTGGTCGTCTGCGACTACGGCCTGGGCGCGTTGCCGAGGGCGATCCGCGCCTGGCTGGTCGCCAACCGGGACCGCTACGCCACCGTGGCGCTCGACGCCCACGACCTGGCCGACTGGCGCGGCCTCAACCCCACCGTGGTGACGCCCAGCTTCGCCGAGGCGACCCGGCTGCTGGCCCGCGCGGCGGCCGGTTTCGGCGGCGGCGGCCGTACCCCGGCGCGCGGCGCCACCGCCGGTGACCTGCACCTGGACCCCCTGACCGAGCCGACCGACGGCCCGTCCGAACTGGTCGTCGGCGCGGCACCGGGCGGGGCCGGCGAGCGGGCCCCGGGCGAGCCGCACCCGACCTCCGGCACGCCGTCCCGCGACGGACCCGGCGCGACCGCCGGCACGCCGTCCGCCGACGGGCTCAGCGCGGCCAC
>NZ_JBLROA010000062.1:0-36624 GCF_047921505.1 Micromonospora sp. SL1-18
ATGATGCTCCGACTGCGGCTGGTCGCCGCCGGGCCGCGCCGGAGGTGCCGGGCCTACGACCGCCCACCGGCGAGGTGCCGCAGACCCCCGGCCCGCGCCGCGCGGCTCGCGAGGCCACCGACGACACGCGATCCCAGCGTCCCGAGCGCTCGGCCGACTGGCTCCGGCAGGCCGGGCGTGCCCACCACACCGACCCGGCCATGCCGGTGGTCCGCCCCACCGGCTCCCCGGCCGGCGAGCCGACGGGCGGCCGGCCGGGCGTCGCGCCCGACCGCGCCCCGACCGGACGGGCCGGCGCCGCCGTGCCACCGGTGAAGCCCGACCAGCCCGGCCCCGCCCGGGGTGCCGTGCGTCCGGCCGGCCCGTCCGGCCACCCCGCCGGCACCGAGGCCGCCGGACGGGCGGTTGGCCGATCGGCCGGGGCGGGCGTCGATTCCACCGGCGGCCTGCCGACGGCCGGGGACCTCGGCCGGACCGGCGGCCCGCCCACCAGCGGCGGACGGGCCAGCGTTCGCGGGCCCGGTGGCGATCCCGAACGCACCGGCGGCTTCCCCACCGGTGGTGACGCCGACCGGACCGGCGGCTCCCGCACCGCGGACGCGCGCGGTGCCGGCCCGGCCCGTGGTGCCGCCCGACCCGGCCCGGGTGGTCCCGTCCCCGAGCCGGGTGGGGAAGATGGGCGTGCCCCGCAGGCCGGCGAGCCCGCGGCGCGTACCGGGGCGGGCGGCGGCGCGGCGGTGACCAGGGCGGCTGCCTCCGTGGCCCGTCCCGGGAGCCCCGACGAGCGGCCGGCCGGCCGGGCGGTCCCGCCCGGGGCAGAGGCGGCCCGGCCGGGACCGATTGGCGCCGCCGCCGTACCCCCGCCGGGGCGGCCCGGCGGTTCGGCGGTGGCCCGCGCCGCCGCGGTCGTACCCCCGGCGGAACCGGCCGGGCCACGACCCGGACCGGCCGACGGGGCCGGACCGGCGCCGCGGCGGCCCGAGGCGGAGCCGACGCCGGCCGGCGGCACCGCCGGTGGCCTGCGCGGCGCCCGCTCCGAGTTGCGCCGGCAGATGCGCGAGCGGCGGCGGCTGCGGTTGGGCATCCTCACCCTGGTCAGCCTGGTGCTGCTCGGCGCGGTCCCGCTCTACTTCGGGCTGCGCACGCTCAGCCACGACCCGGTCTTCGACACCCTCGACGGGCTGGAGGTGCCCGCCTGGGCGGCGGCGAAGACCGTCGACCATGTCAGCGGTAACCGCTGGTGCCTGCAGGAATGCCGGCTGAGGGAGCGGACCGTCGAGTCGCAGCGGGCGCCGAAGGAGACCGCGCAGGCGTACGAGCAGGCCCTGGCCAGGGACGGCTGGCAGCGCTGGAAGGTCAACCGTTGCCCGGAGCAGATCCCGGGGCAGCCGGCCGAGGGCATCTACACCTGCTGGCGGCGGGACGAACTCACCCTCGACCTCTGGGTACGCGAACCCGCCTGCACGCCGCCGCCGGTCGACGGGGGACCGGCACCCACGCCGGCCCCCTCGCCCGCAGCGGAGAAGTGCACCGGGTCGTTGGTGTCGGTGAAGGTCCGCAACGCGATCGACGACGAGCGGACCGGGCCACAGCCGACCACTGACCCGTCCCTCACGGGTGAGGATCCCTTCCCGACCCTCTCCGACGATCCGCTCGGCGAATTGACACCCTCACCGTCGTGAGCAGCGCTCCATCACGGACGGTAGGGTCTGGGGCGGGCGGACCCGTCCGTGCCCGCCGGCTGCGGTGGGCCGGTGTGGGGCCGAGCGGGTGCGACGGCCGCGCATTCCGGGGCGTGGGGCCTCGGGACACTGCTTGAGGAGGACACGGGCATGAGTGGTGGAGAGATCGCTTGGCTGATCCTGGCCGGCGCGTTCCTGATGCTGGTGCTCGTGCTGGCGGTGCCGATCCTGCGGCTGCGGCACACCGTGGACGCGACGACCCGGATGATCAACGACCTCAACGACCGCACCACCCCGCTGCTCACGGACGTCAACGCCACGGTGAAGAACGTCAACACCGCCCTGGAGCAGGTGCAGACCTCCCTCGACGGGGTCAACCTCCAGCTCGCCAAGGTGGACACCATGACCAACCACGCGCAGAACGTCACCGCCAACGTGGCCAACCTCGCCGCGGTGGTCTCCGCCGCCGCCGCGAACCCGCTGGTCAAGGTGGCCGCCTTCGGCTACGGCGTACGCCGGGCCGCGGCCGCCCGCCGGCACGCGGAGGAGGAGCGGGAGGCCCACGACATCATCAAGCAGCGGCGCCGCGCCGAGAAGCGGGCCAACCGGTGATCCGGCCGAGCGGGAAGGTGTGACATGAAGCGCGTGTTCTGGCTGGGCATCGGCCTGGCCGTGGGTGTGCTGGTGGTCCGCAAGGTCACCCGCACCGCGCAGGCGTACACGCCGTCCGGCATCGCCAGCGGATTGTCCGAGTCCGCGGGCAGCCTCGTCGAGTCGGTCCGTGGCTTCGTCGAGGACGTCCGGATCGGGATGGCCGAGCGCGAGCAGGAGATCCACGAGGCGTTCGCCCGCGGGGAGTTGTACGACGACCAGTTCGCCGAGCTGCGGGAGGACCCGCGGATCGGCGACCGAGAGATTTTCCCGGAGGAACACCAGCGATGAAGACGGCGGAGATCAAGCGGCGGTACCTCGCCCACTTCGAGGCGAACGGCCATGCCGTGGTGCCGTCCGCTCCGCTGCCCGCCATCAGCGACCCGAACCTGCTGTTCGTCAACGCCGGCATGGTGCAGTTCGTCCCCTACTTTCTGGGCCAGCAGACCCCGCCGTACCCCCGCGCGGTCAGCGTCCAGAAGTGCATCCGCACCCCGGACATCGACGAGGTCGGCAAGACCAGCCGGCACGGCACGTTCTTCCAGATGAACGGCAACTTCTCCTTCGGCGACTACTTCAAGGAGCGGGCGATCCCGCTGGCCTGGGAACTGGCCACCAAGCCGGTCGACCAGGGCGGCTTCGGGCTCGACCCGGAGCGGATCTGGGCGACGGTCTACCTCGACGACGACGAGGCGTACGAGATCTGGCGGCGGACCGGCGTGCCGGTCGAGCGGATCGTGCGGCGCGGCAAGGCGGACAACTTCTGGTCGATGGGCATCCCCGGCCCGTGCGGCCCCTGCTCCGAGCTCTACTACGACCGGGGCCCCGCCTACGGGCGGGAGGGCGGCCCGGAGGTGGACGAGGATCGCTACCTGGAGTTCTGGAACCTCGTCTTCATGCAGTTCGAGCGCGGCCCGGGCGTGGGCAAGGAGGACTTCCCGATCCTCGGGGACCTGCCGGCGAAGAACATCGACACCGGCATGGGCCTGGAGCGGATGTCCTCCATACTCCAGGGCGTCGACAACCTCTACGAGATCGACGAGGTCCGGCCGATCCTGGACAGGGCCGCCGAGCTGACCGGCAAGCGGTACGGCGCGCACTCCGGCCACGCGGCCAGCGAGTCGCACCCGGACGACGTCCGGCTGCGGGTGATCGCCGACCACGTGCGTACCGCGCTGATGTTGATCGGCGACGGGGTGACCCCGTCCAACGAGGGCCGCGGCTACGTGCTGCGCCGGATCATGCGCCGGGCCATCCGGGCGGTCCGCCTCCTCGGCTACCAGGACCGGGCGCTGCCCGAGCTGCTGCCGGTGGCCCGGGACTGCATGGCCCCGTCGTACCCGGAGGTGGCCGAGGAGTTCGGCCGGATCTCCCAGTACGCGTACGCGGAGGAGGACGCCTTCCTCGCCACGCTGCGCGCCGGCACCACGATCCTGGACACCGCGATCGCGGAGACCAAGTCGGCCGGTAAGGCGTCGATCTCCGGCGACAAGGCGTTCCAGCTGCACGACACGTATGGCTTCCCGATCGACCTGACCCTGGAGATCGCGGCCGAGCAGGGCCTGCAGGTCGACGCGGAGGGCTTCCGCCGGCTGATGGCCGACCAGCGGAGCCGGGCCAAGGCGGACGCGCAGGCGCGCAAGACCGGCCACACGGACGTGTCGGCGTACCGGTCGGTGCTCGACGGCGGCGGTCCGGTGGAGTTCACCGGCTACACCGAGCTGAACCGGGAGTCCCTGGTTCGGGCCGTGCTGGCCGGCGGCGCCGAGGTGGCCGCCGCGGTCGAGGGGGACACCGTCGAGCTGGTGCTCGACACCACCCCGTTCTATGCCGAGGGTGGTGGGCAGCAGCCCGACCAGGGCCTGATCACGGTCGGCGGCGGCCAGCTCGAGGTCTTCGACGTGCAGCAGCCGGTGCCGGGGCTGATCGTGCACCGGGCCAGGGTGGTCCGGGGTGAGGTGCGCGCCGGGGAGACCGGGTACGCCGAGATCGACGTGTCCCGTCGGCGGGCGATCTCCCGCTCGCACACCGCCACCCACCTGGTGCACCAGACCATGCGTAACTTCCTCGGCGAGTCGGCCACCCAGGCGGGTTCGCTGAACGCGCCGGGCCGGCTGCGGTTCGACTTCAACACCCCGACCGGCGTGGCGCCGAGCGTGCTGCACGACGTGGAGCAGCAGGTCAACGAGGTGCTCCTGGCCGACCTGGAGGTGCACGCCTTCATCACCTCCCAGGAGGAGGCCCGCCGGATCGGCGCGATGGCGCTGTTCGGCGAGAAGTACGGCGAGCGGGTGCGGGTCGTCGAGGTGGGCGACTACGCCCGGGAGCTGTGCGGCGGCACCCACGTGGCTCGTTCGGCCCAGCTCGGCCTGGTCAAGATCCTCTCCGAGGCGTCGGTCGGTTCCGGTGTCCGCCGGATCGAGGCCCTGGTGGGCATGGACGCGTTCGGCTTCCTGGCCCGCGAGCACCTGCTCGTCTCCCGGCTCGCCGAGCTGTTCCGGGTGCCCGGCGACCAGGTCGCCGACCGGGTGGAGCAGACCGTCACCCAGCTCCGCGACGCGGAGAAGGAGCTGGAGAAGCTCCGCGCCCAGCTGGTGCTGGGCGGGGCGGCGGCGCTCGCCGGGCAGGCGAAGGACGTGCGGGGCGTCGCGTACGTCGGCACCGAGGCGCCGGAGGGCGCGGCCGTCAACGACGTGCGGACGCTGGCCCAGGAGATCCGCGGCCGGATCGACCCGGCCCGGCCGGCGGTGGTCGCCGTGGCGGCTCGGGCGAACGGCAAGGCGTCCCTGGTGGTGGCGGTCAACCAGGCCGCCCGGGGCCGGGGCCTGACCGCGAAGGACCTGGTGAAGGTGGCCTTCTCCGGCCGGGGCGGCGGCAGCGACGAGCTGGCCCAGGGCGGTGGTCTGCCCGCCGCGGAGGCGCCGAACCTGCTGCAGACCGTCGAGAAGGCGATCGCCGAGGCGTGATGGTCGCACCGATCGAGCCCAGGGTGGACCGACCCGGTCCGCCCTGGCCCGTGCTGGCGGGAAGGTGTCCGGTAGATGGCTGAACCGCCCCGTGGGGTGCGGCTCGGGGTCGATGTCGGACAGGTCCGGGTGGGTGTCGCCCGGTCCGATCCGCACGGCATCCTGGCCACCCCGCTGGTCACCCTCGCTCGCGATCTGACCGCCGCACCGGATACGGTGCCCAGCGACATGGCTGAGCTGGTCCGGCTGGCCGCCGAGCACGAGGCGGTCGAGGTCGTGGTCGGCCTGCCGGTCAACCTTGCCGGAAAGCACGGCCCGGCGGCGGTGAACGTCTCGGCGTACGCTGCCCGTTTGGCTGATGTAATGGGACCGGTTCCGGTGACGCTGACGGACGAGAGGATGTCGACCGTGGTCGCGAGCCGTAGGCTGGCCGAACGAGGCGTCCGGGGAAAGCGCCAACGGGCGGTGGTCGACCAGGCTGCCGCAGTGGAGATTCTGCAGAGCTGGCTGGACGCACAGCGGAGGCGGACGCAATGATCGACGACCTTGATCTGGGCTTCGACGAGCCGGAAATGGGGGAGAAGGGCCGGCACCGACGCGGCGCGGTCCGCAAGCGCAAAGGCGGAGGCGGCCGGGGCAAGACGGTCTTCGCCCTCCTGATGACGCTCGTGCTGCTGGGCGGCATCGGCGGCGGGGCGTACGTCGGATTCGACCGGATCCGTAGCTACTTCGTCACCCCCGACTACGCCGGCCCTGGATCGGGCGAGGCGGTGGTCCAGGTGAAGAGCGGGGAGACGCTCGCCGAGATCGGGGACACGCTCTACGACGCCGGCGTGGTGAAGAGCTCCAAGGCGTTCGTCGACGCCGCCGCGGCGAACTCCCGCAGCAAGAACATCCAGGTCGGCAGCTACAAGCTCCGCAAGCAGATGAAGGCCGCCGACGCGGTGACCATGCTGCTCGACCCGAAGAACCGGGTGGTCAGCGGGGTGACCATCCCCGAGGGCACGATCAGCCTGAACATCTATGCCATCCTCTCCAAGGAAACCAAGATCCCGGTCGCCGACTTCAAGAAGGCCGCGGAGGACCCGGTGAAGCTGGGCGTGCCGGCGTTCTGGTTCAACCGCCTCGACGGCAAGAAGAACCCGAAGAAGAGTATCGAGGGCTTCCTCTACCCGGCGACCTACGAGATCCCGCCGAAGGCCACCGCCGAGCAGATCCTGTCGATGATGGTGCAGCAGTTCCTCTCGGTCGCCGAGGAGACGAACTTCGTCGACCGGGTGCAGAAGGAGCGGAAGATCTCCCCGTACGAGGCGTTGATCACCGCCTCCATCGCGCAGGCCGAGTCGGTCGACCCGAAGGATTTCCCGAAGGTCTCCCGGGTGATCTACAACCGGGTCTACGCCCACAAGATCCAATGCAACTGCCTCGGCATCGACAGCGGCATCAACTACTGGCTGCGGCTGCAGGGCAAGGACCCGAAGGACTCCGACGTGCTCAAGCAGTCGGAGATCCACGACCTGGAGAACCCGTACAACACGCATGACGTGGCTGGCCTGCCGATCACCCCGATCAGCAACCCCGGTGAGGAGGCGCTCAAGGGCGCGATGGAGCCGGCGGACGGCCCCTGGATCTACTTCATGACGGTGGACAAGAAGGGCACGATGGGCTACGGCTCCAACGATGCCGAATTCAATAAGCTGAATAAGCAGATGTGTGACAACGGCGTCCTGACCGGTGGCAATTGCAAGTGAAAGCCGCCGTCGTCGGCAAGCCGATCGCGCACTCGCTCTCCCCGGTCATCCACGAGGCGGGGTACGCGGCGGCCGGGCTGACCGGGTGGTCGTACACCCGGATCGAGTGCGTGGCCGACGAGCTGGCCGGCCTGGTCGCGGGCCTGGGCCCGGAGTGGGCCGGGCTGTCGGTGACCATGCCGGGCAAGGAGGCGGCGCTCGCGGTGGCCGACGAGGTCTCTCCGGTCGCCGCGGCCGTCGGTGCCGCCAACACCCTGGTACGCCGACCCGACGGCTCCTGGTACGCCGACAACACCGACGTCACCGGCATGGTCGACGTGCTCACCGCCGCCGGCTGCTCGGCGGGCGCCGTGGTGACCGTGCTCGGGGCGGGCGGCACCGCCCGGGCGGCGATCGCCGCGGCGGCCCGGATCGGCGCGGCCGAGGTGACCGTGGTGGCCCGCCGGCCCGAGGCGATCGAGGAACTGCGCCCGGTGGCCCGGGCGGTCGGCGTGCCACTGGCCGGCGCCGACTGGGACGGGGCCCCGGCGCACGCCCGCGCGGACATCGTGGTCTCGACCGTGCCGAAGGGGGTGGCCGACCCGCTGGCCGACAACTTCGACTGGCGGCCGGGGTCGGTCTTCTTCGACGTCGTCTACGACCCGTGGCCCACCCCGCTCGCCGCGGCGGCGCTCGCCGCCGGCTGCCGGGTGATCTCCGGCCTGGACCTGCTGCTGGCCCAGGCGGTGGGGCAGTTCGCGCAGTTCACCGGCGTGCCAGCGCCGGTTGACGCGATGCGCGCGGCGCTGTCCGCGGCACGCGTCTGACGCCGCCCGGCTGGGCCTGACCTTCGGCTGGGGGACCTGACCGGGTCGGCCGACGCCGGGTCGCCGTGTCCACCCGTCGGAACGTGGCGGGCGGCGCATCGGGGCGGCCACCGGGCGTGACAGACTTGCCGCTGTGTTGCGCTGGCTGACTGCAGGTGAATCGCACGGACCCGCCCTCGTCGCGATGCTGGAGGGGGTGCCCGCCGGCATCGAGCTGACCACCGGGGAGATCTCCGGCGAGCTGGCCCGGCGCCGGCTCGGCTATGGCCGGGGCGCGCGGATGTCGTTCGAGCAGGACGAGATCGAGATCATCGGCGGGCTCCGGCACGGCGTGACGATCGGCAGTCCGGTGGCGATCCGGGTCGGCAACTCGGAGTGGCCCAAGTGGCGCACCGTGATGGCCGCCGATCCGGTCGACCCGGACGAACTGGCCGGGCAGGCCCGCAACGCCCCGCTCACCCGCCCCCGCCCCGGCCACGCCGACCTGGCCGGCATGCAGAAGTACGGCCACACCGACGCCCGCCCGATCCTGGAGCGGGCCAGCGCCCGGGAGACGGCCGCCCGGGTCGCCGTGGGCACGGTGGCCAAGGCCCTGGTGAAGCAGGCGCTCGGCATCGAGATCGTCTCCCACGTGGTGGAGCTCGGCCCGATCGCCGTGAAGCACGGCCTGCGCCCGGCCCCCGAGGACGCCGCCCGGATCGACGCCGACCCGCTGCGCTGCCTCGACCCGCAGGCCAGTGCCCGGATGGTCGCCGAGGTCGACGCCGCGAAGAAGGCTGCCGACACCCTCGGCGGCGTGGTCGAGGTGCTCGCGTACGGGGTGCCGCCGGGCCTGGGCAGCCATGTGCAGTGGGACCGGAAGCTGGACGCCCGGCTCGCCACCGCGCTGATGTCGATCCAGGCGATCAAGGGCGTGGAGATCGGCGACGGCTGGCAGCAGGCCCGGTCCCGCGGGTCCGAGGCGCACGACGAGATCCTGCCCACCGCCACCGGCGTACGCCGGGTGACCGACCGGGCCGGGGGCCTGGAGGGCGGCATCACCACCGGCGAGCCGCTGCGGGTGAAGGCGGCGATGAAGCCGATCTCCTCGCTGAACCGGCCGCTGTCCACGGTCGACGTCGTCACCGGGGAGCCGGCCACCGCGATCAACCAGCGTTCCGATGTCTGCGCTGTGCCGGCGGCGGCGGTGGTCGCCGAGGCTATGGTGGCCCTGGTGCTGGCCGAGGCGGCGGTGGAGAAGTTCGGCGGCGACTCGGTCGCCGAGATGCGCCGCAACCTGGCCGGCTACCTCGAAAGCCTGGTGATCAAATGAGCAGCCGGCCGGTCTGCGTGCTGGTCGGGGCGCCCGGCTCCGGCAAGACCACGGTGGGGCTGGCGCTGGCCGACGCGCTCGGCGTGACGTTCCGGGACACCGACGCCGACATCGAGCAGCTCGCCGGCAAGCCGATCCCGGAGATCTTCGTCGACGAGGGGGAGGCCCACTTCCGTACCCTCGAACGGGCGGCGGTGGCGGCGGCGCTGGCCTCGCACCCGGGGGTGCTCGCCCTCGGCGGCGGTGCGGTCCTCGCCGAGGAGAACCGGGCCGCGTTGATCGGGCACACGGTCGTGCACCTGTCGGTGGAGCTGTCGGACGCGGTGAAGCGGGTCGGCCTGGGCGCCGGCCGGCCGCTGCTGGCGCTCAATCCGCGGGCCACCCTGAAGCACCTGATGGAGCAGCGCCGCCCGCTCTACGCGGAGGTGGCCACCGCGACCGTGGTCACCGACGGGCGTACCCCGGTGGAGATCGCCGCCGAGATCCTGGCGGTCCTGAAGCACTGACCCCGCGACCCACAGTGGAGTGTGCCAGGGCATACTACTAAGCGCATTCCTGTACTTACCGATCGGTGGGTGGGTGGGTGGATGGACTTCGACATGTGGATCCGGGCGCTGAAGGCCGCGCGTGCGAGTGCGGACGTCTCGCAGGAGCGGATGGCGAGCCTGGTCAAGTGGAGTCCGTCCACCGTCGCGGCGATCGAGACCGGCCGGCGGAGGCCGACCATGGAATTCGCGGCTGCCGCGGACGAGGCGCTGGAGACCGGTGGCCTGCTGGCCGAACTGCTGGAGGCGGCCGACCGGGAACGCTCGCCGAACTGGTTCGCTTCGTGGCGCTCCTACGAGTTGCAAGCCGTGCGGCTGCGCGCCTTCGAACCCTGTCTGATCCCGGGGCTGCTTCAGACCGAGGAGTACGCCCGCGCGATCATCTCGGCTGGTGGATTGATTCCGCCGGATCAGGTGGACGAAGTGGTCAGCGTACGGTTGGAGCGGCAGGAGTTGCTGACCCGGAACGAGCCGACAGAACTCATCGCCATCATGGACGAGAGTGCGCTGCGTCGGCCGGTCGGCGGGCCCGCCGTGCTGGATGCGCAGCTTGGGCGCCTGCTGGAGATGGCTCGGCTGCCGCACGTCCGACTCCATGTCATCCCCAACGATGTCGGCGCGCATGTCGGACTTGCGAGCGGATTCATTCTGGCCGACCTGCCCGGTGACGAGCAGGTGCTGTATCTGGAAACCGCCGCCCGAGGCCAGGTCGTTGACGACCCGGACGCGTTGCGCCTGATTCGACGTAAATGGGATAGCCTGCTCGGTGAAGCTCTATCCGAGCGGGCCTCGCAGGATTTGATCACGAAGCTGAAGGTGACGACATGAGCATCACCGATGGCCCTCGCTGGCGGACGTCGACCAGGTCTGCCGATGGCGGTGGCAACTGCGTTGAGGTTGCGGACAACTTGCCGGGCCGGGTGCTGGTTCGGGACAGCAAGGATCGGCAGGGGGCTGCCTTGACCTTCGATCCCGTCGCCTGGCGCGCGTTCCTCGGCTACGCCAAAACCCGCTCGTAGTGCGGCCGCAGCTGCACGACCAGGACTGCCTTGCACCCACCGCCGTCGGGCATGTTGTGCCTGTCGGGCCCTTTGGACCTGATTCGTTTGTGGCATCAGGTCCAAAGGGAGCGAGAGAACCTTACTGAGCTGTTTCCAACCTGATTGGTGGGGTTCTTGTACGAGTGGAACGACCAAGGCGTGTAGGTGGGAAGGCTGTTGTCGGGAGAGGTGCGGCTCTCAATCGGGTGTGCCGAACTGCAGCCAGACGCGGACCCGCTCGGTGACCTTGTCGCGTCCTCCGAGGGCGTCGTGGACCTCGGCGGTGAACGCGGCCCGACCCTGCGCGGAGGGCAGCTGGTCGGCCGACATGGCGGAGAAGACGCCGCCAACCATGTCATCAACGGTGAGCGGTGCGTCGTACTGCACCGACGACTCCGCGTATCGGTAGCCGGCGTGAACGAGGGCGTCCTGGTTGCGTCGGCGGCCGGCCCCGTCGGTGTGGCACGTCGCTGCGACGGGGTGCCCGAGCAGCCGTTCCAGGCACTCGCGCAGTGCCCCGGACCACTCGGCGTCCTGCAACCACAGCGGCGCGCCGTTAGTGACCACGGCGACGCCGCCGCCTGGACGCAGCAGCGGCCGGACGGCCCTGAACAGCGCGTCGCGGTCCATGAAGTGGATAGCGACAGCGACGGTCAGCGCGCCGATCGTCCGGTCGCCAAGTAGCCGGCCCAGCGCGGGCAGGTCGCTGTCAGCGCCGAGCAGCCACGTGGCGTTGGCTCTTGCAGCGTCGAGGGCGGCCTGGCGAGCCAAGGCCAGCATGTCCGGCTCCGGGTCCACGCCGATGACGGCCCCGACCCGGGCGGCGAGTGGGAGGCTCAACTGGCCGGTGCCGCAGCCGAGGTCAACCACCGTGTCTCCGGCGCCGAGGCCGAACGCTTCGACGAGGGCGTCGAGCACCTCGGGCGGGTAACCGCGTCGGTGCCTCGCGTAGTAGGTCGCCACCTCACCGCTGAAGCTCGCTCTCATTTCAACAGCCTGCCCGCATCACAGATCGGGCAGCGAGCGATTCTGCTTAGGGCATGCCGACCACGTCATCTACCAGGAGCTTTATCTATCTTCGGCGATCAACACGCCGCCGATCGAGTGGGTGTCCTTCCCACCCGCTCAGGTTGAAAACAGCTCACTGCTCAAGGCGCTCGGCACGTCAGTGCCCGCCGTAAGCCTCGGCCAGATCTCGCGTGGAGGGCAACTTGTCGCCCGGCTTCAACTCCCCGTTCCTGATCTTCGAGCTGCCTGTCCCGCCACGTTGTGGGCACTCGCCGCTCGGGGATCGTCCGCTCGGCTAGGCTGCCCGCGATGGACGAGGTGACCCGGATCCCGGTCGGCGGCGAGCGGCCGTACGACGTACTGGTGGGGCGTGACCTGCTCGCTGCCCTGCCGCCACTGCTGCCCGGCGCGGACCGGGTGGCGGTGCTGCACGCGGCCCCGCTGAAGGCACTGGCCGACGAGGTCGGCGCGCGGCTGCGCGCGGCCGGGATGGCTCCGCTGCCGATCGAGGTGCCGGACGCCGAGGCCGGCAAGCACGTCGACGTGGCCGCCGCCTGCTGGGACCGGCTCGGCGAGGCCGGCTTCACCCGTACCGACGCGGTGGTCGGCGTGGGCGGCGGCGCGGTCACCGACCTGGCCGGCTTCGTCGCGGCCTGCTGGCTGCGCGGGGTGCGCTGGGTGCCGGTGGCGACCTCCCTGCTCGGCATGGTCGACGCCGCCGTCGGCGGCAAGACCGGGATCAACACCGCGGCCGGGAAGAACCTGGTCGGCGCCTTCCACCCGCCGGTGGGGGTGCTGGCCGACCTCGCCACCCTGGACAGCCTGCCGCCGGCCGATCTCGCCGCCGGGCTGGCCGAGGTGGTCAAGTGCGGGTTCATCGCCGACCCGGTGATCCTCGACCTGGTCGAGCGGGACCCGGCCGCCGCGCTCGACCCCACCGGCCCGGTGGCCCGCGAGCTGATCGAGCGGGCCGTGCGGGTCAAGGCGGACGTGGTCTCCGGGGATCTGCGCGAGTCCGGGGTACGCGAGGTGCTCAACTACGGGCACACCCTGGCGCACGCGATCGAGAAGGTGGAGGGCTACCGCTGGCGGCACGGCCATGCCGTCGCGGTGGGCCTGGTCTACGCGGCCGCCCTGGCCCGGCTCGCCGGCCGGCTGGACGTGGCCACCGCCGATCGGCACCGCGCCGTGCTGGCCCTGCTCGGCCTGCCCACCAGCTACCGGGCCGACGCCTGGCAGCGCCTGCTCGCCACCATGCGGGTCGACAAGAAGGCACGGGGGAGCCGGCTGCGCTTCGTGGTGCTCGACGGCCTGGCCCGCCCGACGATCCTGGAGGGCCCCTCCGACGAGCTGCTGTTCTCCGCCTACCGGGAGGTGTCCGCGTGAGGGTCTACGTGCTCAACGGGCCGAACCTGGGCCGGCTCGGCACCCGTCAGGTCGACGTGTACGGGGTGACCAGCTACGCCGACCTGGTGACGATGTGCATGGACACCGGCCGGGAACTGGGGCTGGACGTGGTGGTCCGGCAGACCGACGCCGAGCACGAGTTGCTGGGCTGGCTGCACGAGGCGGCGGACGAGGGGGCGGCGGTGGTGCTCAACCCGGCCGCCTGGTCGCACTACTCCATCGCGGTCCGGGACGCCTGCGCGATGCTCCGTGCCCCTCTGGTCGAGGTGCACATCTCCAACATCCACGCCCGGGAGGAGTTCCGGCACCACTCGGTGGTCTCGGCGGTGGCCACCGGAGTGATCTGTGGCCTCGGCGTGGACGGCTACCACCTGGCCCTGCGTCACCTCGCCACCCGGCTTGCCGCCGGTGCGTGACCCGGGGCACGGATCGGTCGGGCGCAGCGCGGCGAACCCGGCTCGACTTAGCTAGTAGAATTCCTAGGTCTGTCCGCCAATTGATGATCAAGGCAGGAAATGGCCACCACCAACGACCTCAAGAATGGCCTGGTACTCAACCTCGACGGCGAGCTCTGGTCCGTCGTCGAATTCCAGCACGTCAAGCCCGGTAAGGGCGGTGCCTTCGTGCGTACCACGCTGAAGAACGTGCTGTCCGGCAAGGTGGTCGACAAGACCTTCAACGCGGGCACCAAGGTCGACACCGCGACCGTGGACAAGCGCACCATGCAGTACCTCTACGCCGACGGCGAGGACTACGTCTTCATGGACCTGGAGACGTTCGACCAGATCACCGTCCCCGGCGGCACCGTGGGCGAGGCCGCCAACTACCTCCTCCCCGAGGCCGAGGCGACCGTCGCCACCCACGAGGGTGTGCCGCTCTACATCGAGCTGCCGACCTCGGTGGTGCTCGAGATCACCTACACCGAGCCGGGCCTGCAGGGCGACCGGTCGACCGGCGGCAACAAGCCGGCCACCGTCGAGACCGGCGCGACGGTCCAGGTGCCGCTCTTCATCACCACCGGCGAGAAGATCAAGGTCGACACCCGCGACGGCCGTTACCTCGGCCGCGCCTGATGGCCGAGGGTTCCAAGCAGCAGATGCCGGCGCGCCGCAAGGCGCGCAAGCGGGCGCTGGACGTGCTCTTCGAGGCCGATCTGCGGGACCGGCCGCCGGTGGAGGTGCTGGCCGGCTACCTCGAGCGGATCGAGAAGCCCCGCCCGGAGCACCTCGGCTACGCGGTGAGCCTGGTCGAGGGGGTCGCGGCGCACCTCGACCGGATCGACGAGCTGATTGCCAGCTACGCCGAGGGCTGGACGCTGGACCGGATGCCGACGGTCGACCGCAACCTGGCCCGGATCGCCGTCTACGAGTTGCTCTACGTCGACGAGATCGACGACGCGGTGGCGATCAGCGAGGCCGTCGAGCTGGGCCGGCAGATGTCGACCGACGACTCGCCCCGCTTCCTCAACGGCATCCTCGGCCGGATCGCCGAGTACGCCACCCGCTGAGCGGCATCAGTCGGGTCACACCGACGACGGAAAGGGCCCGTGCCGATGGCACGGGCCCTTTCCGTCGAGGCGGTGATCAGTTCGCGAAGAACGCGCGCGGGTCGGCGACCAGCACACCGTGCTCGGTGAGCCGCTCGATCAGGCCCGACGGCGAGGCGTCGTAGACGATCGCGAGTGCGCGCAGGTCGTCGGCGCGGATGGAGAGCACCCGGCCGTTGTAGTCGCCGCGCTGCTGCTGGATGGCGCGGGCGTACCGGGCGACATAGGCGAGGTCCTCGGAGGCGTCGTCGTAGAGCCGCTCCAGGTCCAGGACGATCTTGCTGGTGGGCTCGTGCCGCACCCCGCTGCCGTCGGGCAGCAGCTCCGCGACGGGAACGCGGTAGAACTCGGCCAGTTCCGCCAGGCGGGACACGGTGACGGCGCGGTCGCCACGCTCGTACGAGCCGACCACGACGGCCTTCCACCGCCCGTTCGACTTCTCCTCCACACCCTGCAGGGACAGGCCCTGCTGCTGGCGGATGGAGCGCAGGCGGGCGCCCAGCGACTTGGCGTATTCAGAGGGCATTCGGACACTCCCAGTGCTGCTCGGGGTTCACCCAGCTATCGCTACGGAGCGTGACGGTACGGGGATTGCGACACCTGGTCAAGTGCTCGTGACCTTACCGTTGGAAGCCCGAGAGGGGTTATCCGCATTTCTGCCATCCTGACCTGGGGGTCAGTGCCGGCGACGGTCGGCCCGGTGACCACTGGTAACGTGGCGTGAAGCCCGGTCCGGGCCCCGCGCGGCCCGCCCGGAAATTCAGACATCCTTTAACGACCCGTCCCGTGAGGCGGGGAAGGAGGTCCGCCGTGGCCTGCCCACCGGCTGCCCAGTCGTCGCTGCCGCGACAACCCTCGGTGAAGGTGATCCTCGCCGCACCGGATGTGTCGCGGGTGGTCGACCGCATCGCCCACCAGATCCTGGAGAAGACCCAGGGCGCCGCCGACACAGTCCTGCTCGGCATTCCCACCCGGGGCGTGCCCCTCGCCCGGCGGCTCGCCGCCCGGATCAGCACCTTCGAGGACGTGACCGTCCCGGTCGGGGTGCTCGACATCACCCTCTACCGCGACGACCTGCGCCGGCAGGCCACCCGTGCGGTTGGCCCGACCGAGCTGCCCAACGGCGGGATCGACGGCAGGCGGGTGATCCTCGTCGACGATGTGCTCTTCTCCGGCCGTACCGTGCGGGCCGCCCTCGACGCGCTCAGCGACGTCGGCCGGCCGGCCTCCGTGCAGCTCGCCGTCCTGGTCGACCGCGGCCACCGGCAACTACCGATCCGCGCCGACTACGTCGGCAAGAACATCCCGACCGCGCTCGCCGAGAGCGTCAAGGTCACCCTCGCCGAGACCGACGGCGCCGACGAGGTCAAGCTCTACGGGGGTACGCCCTCATGATCAGGCACCTGCTCTCCGGGGCCGACCTGGACGCGGCCACCGCCACCCAGATCCTGGACACCGCCGCCGAGATGGCCACCGTCGCCGGGCGCGAGGTCAAGAAGCTGCCCGCGCTGCGCGGCCGGACCGTGGTGAACCTCTTCTACGAGGACTCCACCCGGACCCGGATCTCGTTCGAGGCGGCCGCCAAGCGGCTCAGCGCCGATGTGATCAACTTTTCGGCGAAGGGTTCCAGCGTCACCAAGGGCGAGAGCCTGAAGGACACCGCCCTCACCCTGCAGGCCATGGGGGCCGACGCGGTGGTCGTCCGGCACCCCGCGTCCGGCGCCCCGCACCGGTTGGCCAACTGGGTGGACGGGTCGGTGGTCAACGCCGGCGACGGCACCCACGAACACCCCACCCAGGCGCTGCTCGACGCGTACACGATGCGCTCCCGGCTGGGCCGGCTCGCCGGCCTGCACGTGGCGATCGTCGGCGACGTGCTGCACTCCCGGGTGGCCCGGTCCAACGTGCTGCTGCTCTCCACCCTCGGCGCCAAGGTCACCCTGGTCGGCCCGCCCACCCTCATCCCGGTGGACTGGGCCGCCAGGGCGGGCGCCGCGACGCCGAACCTCTCGCTGGGCGGCCCCCGCGAGGGCGGCGCAGCCGCGGCGCTGGCGCCGGGCACCGATGTCTCGTACGACCTCGACGCCGTTCTACCCGGTGTGGACGTGGTGATGATGCTGCGGGTGCAGCGGGAGCGGATGAACGACTCCTACTTCCCCTCGGCCCGCGAGTACGCCCGCCGCTACGGGCTGGACGGGCCGCGCCTGCGCCGGCTGCCCGAGCACGCGATCGTCATGCACCCCGGCCCGATGAACCGGGGCATGGAGATCACGCCCGAGGTCGCCGACTCGCCCCGCTCCACCATCGTCGAACAGGTCGCCAACGGGGTCTCCGTGCGGATGGCCGTCCTCTACCTGCTGCTCGGAGGGAACAACCGGTGACCGCGTACCTGATCAGGAACGTGAGTGTGGTCGGCGCCGCGCCGACCGACCTGCTGATCCGCGACGGCGTCGTGGCGGAGACCGGCGCGGGACTGACCGCGCCGGACGCCACGGTGCTCGACGCCACCGGCCTGGTCGCCCTGCCCGGCCTGGTCGACCTGCACACCCACCTGCGCGAGCCCGGCCGGGAGGACGCCGAGACCGTCGAGTCCGGCTCCCGGGCGGCGGCGCTCGGCGGCTACACCGCGGTCTGCGCGATGGCCAACACCTCGCCGGTCGCCGATACCGCGGGCGTGGTGGAGCAGGTCTGGCGGCTCGGCCGGGAGGCCGGGCTGGTCGACGTGCAGCCGATCGGCGCGGTCACCGTCGGCCTGGCCGGCGAGCGCCTGGCCGAGCTGGGCGCGATGGCCGACTCGGCGGCCCGGGTGCGGATCTTCTCCGACGACGGGCACTGCGTCGCCGACCCGATGCTGATGCGCCGGGCCCTGGAGTACGTCAAGGCGTTCGACGGGGTGATCGCCCAGCACGCCGAGGAGCCCCGGCTCACCGAGGGCGCCCAGATGCACGAGGGCGAGGTATCCACCCGGCTCGGGCTGACCGGCTGGCCGGCGGTCGCCGAGGAGGCGATCATCGCCCGGGACGTGCTGCTGGCCGAGCACGTCGGCAGCCGGCTGCACATCTGCCACGTCTCCACGGCGGGCAGCGTGGCGGTGCTGCGGCACGCCAAGGCGCGCGGGGTGAAGGTGACCGCCGAGGTCACCCCGCATCACCTGCTGCTCACCGACGAGGTCGTGAGCGGGAGGAGTGAGCTTGCGAGCCCCGCACCCGCGAACAACTGGAGACCAGCGGGCCCCTACGACCCAGTCTTCAAGGTCAACCCGCCGCTGCGTACCGCGGGTGACGTCGCCGCGCTCCGGGCCGCCCTCGCGGAGGGCGTGATCGACATCATCGCCACCGACCACGCCCCGCACGCCGTCGAGGACAAGGAGTGCGAGTGGGCGTACGCCCGGCCGGGCATGCTCGGCCTGGAGACGGCGTTGTCCGTCGCGCTGGACGTGCTCGGCCCGCAGTGGGACCTGATCGCCGAGCGGATGTCCCGCGCCCCGGCCCGGATCGCCGGGCTGGACGGCCACGGCGTCGACCCCGCCCCCGGCGTGCCGGCCAACCTGACCCTGGTCGACCCGGCCGCCCGCCGCCTCATCGAGCCGGCGGAGCTGGCCAGTCGCAGTCGCAACACCCCGTACGCCCGCATGACGCTGCCAGGTCGCATCGTGGCGACCTTCCTGCGCGGCGAGCCGACGGTCCTGGACGGAAAGGCAGTCAAGTGATCCGAGCGAGGAACGTAGCGAAGCGGAGTCCCGCAGTCCGGATCGAAGGGAACGCAGCATGAGTCGTAGGCGTTCAGCGATCCTCGTCCTCGAGGACGGGCGCGCATTCCACGGCGAGGCGTACGGCAGCGTCGGGGAGACCTTCGGCGAGGCGGTCTTCAACACCGGCATGACCGGCTACCAGGAGACCCTCACCGATCCCTCGTACCACCGGCAGGTGGTGGTGCAGACCGCGCCGCACATCGGCAACACCGGCGTCAACAGCGAGGACGACGAGTCGTCCCGGATCTGGGTCGCCGGGTACGTGGTCCGCGACCCGGCCCGGATCGGCTCCAACTGGCGGGCCACCGGCGGCCTGGAGGACCGGCTCGCCGCCGAGGGCGTGGTCGGGATCAGCGGCGTGGACACCCGGGCGCTCACCCGCCACTTGCGTGAGCGCGGCGCGATGCGGGTCGGCATCTCCAGCGTCGACGACGACCCGGCCGCCCTCCTCGACCGGGTACGCCGGTCGCCGCAGATGGTCGGCGCGGCCCTCTCCGCCGAGGTGACCACCGCCGAGCCGTACGTGGTGCACGCGCAGGGCGAGCACCGGTTCACCGTGGCCGCGCTCGACCTGGGCATCAAGCGCAACGTGCCCCGCCGGCTGGCGGCGCGCGGGGTGACCACCCACGTGCTGCCCGCCACCGCCAGCATCGAGGACCTGCTGGCCACCGGCGCCGACGCCGTCTTCTTCTCGCCCGGCCCGGGCGACCCGGCCACCGCCGACGGCCCGGTCGCGCTGGCCCGGGAGGTGCTCACCCGGCGGATCCCGCTCTTCGGCATCTGCTTCGGCAGCCAGATCCTCGGCCGGGCGCTCGGCTTCGGCACCTACAAGCTCGGCTACGGCCACCGCGGCATCAACCAGCCCGTGCTCGACCGGGCCACCGGCAAGGTCGAGGTGACCAGCCACAACCACGGCTTCGCCGTGGAGATCCCGGGCGCGGCGCACGGTGCAGTGGTGCCCGACCAGGTGATCGACACCGCGTTCGGCGGCGTCCAGGTGTCACACGTCTGCCTCAATGACAACGTGGTCGAGGGGCTGCGGGCCAAGGACGTGCCCGCCTTCACCGTCCAGTACCACCCGGAGGCGGCGGCCGGCCCGCACGACGCGGACTACCTCTTCGACCGCTTCGCCGAGCTCATCGAAGGCGGAAACAATGCCTAAGCGGACCGACCTCAAGCACGTCCTGGTGATCGGCTCCGGGCCGATCGTGATCGGGCAGGCCTGCGAGTTCGACTACTCCGGCACCCAGGCCTGCCGGGTGCTGCGCAGCGAGGGGATCCGGGTCAGCCTGGTCAACTCCAACCCGGCGACGATCATGACCGACCCCGAGTTCGCCGACGCCACGTACGTCGAGCCGATCACCCCGGAGTTCGTCGAGCTGGTCATCGCCAAGGAGCGCCCCGACGCGCTGCTGCCCACCCTGGGTGGGCAGACGGCGCTGAACACCGCGGTCGCCCTGCACGAGGCCGGCGTGCTGGAGAAGTACGGCGTCGAGCTGATCGGTGCCAACATCGACGCGATCCGGCGCGGCGAGGACCGGCAGCTGTTCAAGGACATCGTGGCCAAGGCCGGCGCCCGGATCGGCGTCGAGGAACCGTCCTCGCTGGTGCCGCGTTCGCGGGTCTGCCACTCCATGGACGAGGTCCGCGCCACCGTCGGCGAGCTGGGCCTGCCGGTGGTGATCCGCCCGTCGTTCACCATGGGCGGCCTCGGCTCCGGCATGGCCCACACCGACGAGGACCTGACGCGGATCGCCGGCGCCGGCCTGGCCGCCAGCCCCGTGCACGAGGTGCTCATCGAGGAGAGCGTGCTCGGCTGGAAGGAGTACGAGCTCGAACTCATGCGCGACCGCCACGACAACGTGGTGGTGGTCTGCTCGATCGAGAACGTCGACCCGATGGGCGTGCACACCGGCGACAGCGTCACCGTCGCCCCGGCCATGACCCTGACCGACCGGGAGTACCAGCGGCTGCGCGACCTCGGCATCGCGGTGCTGCGCGAGGTCGGGGTGGACACCGGCGGCTGCAACATCCAGTTCGCCGTGAACCCGGCCGACGGCCGGATCGTCGTGATCGAGATGAACCCGCGGGTGTCCCGCTCCTCGGCACTGGCGTCGAAGGCCACCGGCTTCCCGATCGCCAAGATCGCCGCGAAGCTGGCCATCGGCTACACCCTGGACGAGATCCCCAACGACATCACCCTGAAGACCCCGGCGGCGTTCGAGCCGACCCTGGACTACGTGGTGGTGAAGATCCCCCGGTTCGCGTTCGAGAAGTTCCCCGGCGCCGACCCGGAGTTGACCACCACCATGAAGTCGGTCGGCGAGGCGATGAGCCTCGGCCGCAACTTCACCGAGGCGCTGAACAAGGCGATGCGCTCGATGGAGACGAAGGCGGCGGGGTTCTGGAGTGTGCCGGATCCGCGCGGGGCGACGAAGGAGAACACCCTCACCGCGCTGCGTATGCCGCACGACGGCCGGCTCTACACCGTCGAGCGGGCGCTGCGGCTCGGCGCCTCGATCGCCGAGGTCGCCGAGGCGTCCGGCGGGATGGATCCCTGGTTCCTGGACCAGATCGCGGCGCTGGTCGAGCTGCGCGCCGAGATCGTCGACGCCCCGGTGCTCGACGCCGACCTGCTGCGCCGGGCCAAGCGGGCCGGCCTGTCCGACCGGCAGCTCGCCGCGCTCCGCCCCGAGCTGGCCGGCGAGGACGGCGTCCGCACCCTGCGCCACCGGCTGGACGTACGCCCGGTCTACAAGACGGTGGACACCTGCGCCGCCGAGTTCGAGGCGACCACGCCCTACCACTACTCGACGTACGACCAGGAGACCGAGGTGGCGCCCTCGGACCGGCCCAAGGTGATCATCCTGGGCTCCGGGCCGAACCGGATCGGGCAGGGCATCGAGTTCGACTACTCCTGCGTGCACGCGGTTCAGGCGCTGCGCAGCGCGCCCATCGGCGCAGCCCCGGCGTCCGGTTCCGGCACCGAAGGCGCCGGCTACGAGACCGTCATGGTCAACTGCAACCCGGAGACCGTCTCCACCGACTACGACACCGCCGACCGGCTCTACTTCGAGCCGCTGACCTTCGAGGATGTGCTGGAGGTCTGGCACGCCGAGGACTCCTCCGGCAAGGCGGCCGGCGGGCCGGGCGTGGTCGGGGTGATCGTGCAGCTCGGCGGGCAGACCCCGCTCGGCCTGGCCCAGCGGCTCAAGAACGCCGGCGTACCGGTGGTCGGCACCTCGCCGGAGTCGATTCACCTGGCCGAGGAGCGCGGCGCGTTCGGCGCGGTGCTGGCCCGGGCCGGGCTGCGCGCCCCGGCGCACGGCATGGCCACCTCCTTCGACGAGGCGAAGACGATCGCCGAGGAGATCGGCTACCCGGTGCTGGTGCGCCCCTCGTACGTGCTCGGCGGGCGGGGCATGGAGATCGTCTACGACGACGCCACCCTGCGCGAGTACATCGGCCGGGCCACCGACATCGCGCCCGACCGGCCGGTGCTGGTGGACCGCTTCCTCGACGACGCCATCGAGATCGACGTGGACGCGCTCTGCGACGTCGACGGCGAGGTCTACCTCGGCGGCGTGATGGAGCACATCGAGGAGGCCGGCATCCACTCCGGCGACTCCTCCTGTGCGCTGCCGCCGATCACCCTGGCCGGCTCCCACCTGGCCCAGGTGCGCCGCTACAGCGAGGAGATCGCCCGCGGGATCGGCGTGCGCGGCCTGCTCAACGTCCAGTACGCCCTCAAGGACGACGTGCTGTACGTGCTGGAGGCGAACCCGCGGGCGTCCCGGACGGTCCCGTTCGTCTCCAAGGCCACCGCCGTGCCGCTGGCCAAGGCGGCGGCCCGGATCGCGCTCGGCGCCACCATCGCCGAGCTGCGCGCCGAGGGGATGCTGCCGCGTACCGGTGACGGCGGCACCATGCCGGCCGACGCCCCGATCGCGGTCAAGGAGGCGGTGCTGCCGTTCAAACGCTTCCGCACCCCGGCCGGCAAGGGCATCGACGTGTTGCTCGGCCCCGAGATGAAGTCCACCGGCGAGGTGATGGGCATCGACACCGGCTTCGGCCAGGCCTTCGCCAAGTCGCAGGCGGCGGCGTACGGGTCGCTGCCGACCGCCGGGAAGATCTTCGTCTCGGTGGCGAACCGGGACAAGCGCGGCATGATCTTCCCGATCAAGCGGCTGGCGGACCTCGGCTTCGAGATCGTCGCCACCACCGGCACCGCCGAGGTGCTGCGCCGGCACGGCATCGCCTGCGAGCAGATCCGCAAGCACTACGAGTCGGGTGCGGGCGAGGACGCGGTGTCGCTGATCCTCGGCGGCGACGTGGCGCTGGTGGTGAACACCCCGCAGGGCTCCGGCGCGAGCGCCCGCTCTGACGGGTACGAGATCCGCAGCGCCGCGGTCACGGCCGACATCCCCTGCGTCACCACCGTCCCCGGCGCCGCCGCCGCGGTCATGGGCATCGAGGCGAGGATCCGCGGCGACATGCGCGTGCGCCCCCTCCAGGACCTCCACGCCGCCCTGCGAGCCGCCCAGTGACCCGCAGGGCTGGCCGGTCGATCATGAAGTTGTTGCCGGCCGCCTCGGCGTGTCGCGACAACAACTTCATGATCGACACCGGGTCCGGGGAGGGCCGGCGTGATCTTTGAGCGGGTGCTGCGACCACAGCTCTTCCGGGTGGGGGGTGGGGACGCGGAGGCGGCGCACGAGTGGACGCTGGCGCGGCTGGCCGGGCTGTCCCGCCGGCCGGCCGCGCTGGCGGCGGTGCGGGCGCGGTACTTCCGGCGGGCGCCGCGCACGGTGTTCGGGGTGGACTTCCCGAACCCGGTCGGGCTGGCGGCCGGAATGGACAAGAACGGTGTCGCGCTGCCGGCCTGGCCGGCGCTCGGCTTCGGCTTCGTCGAGGTCGGCACGGTCACCGCGCACGCCCAGCCGGGCAACCCCCGACCCCGGCTGTTCCGGCTGCGCGACAGCGAGGCCGTGGTCAACCGGATGGGCTTCAACAACGCCGGCGCCGAGGCGCTCGCGGCCCGGCTGGCGGCACTGCCGCGCCCGATCGGCGTACCGCTGGGCATCTCACTCGGGAAGTCCAAGGTGACCCCCCTGGACGAGGCCGTCGCGGACTACCTGGCGTCCTACCGGGCCCTGAAGGAGCACGGCGACTACTTCGCGGTCAACGTCTCCTCGCCGAACACCCCGGGCCTGCGCTCCCTTCAGGACCGGACCCACCTGGACGCGCTGCTCGCCGCGCTGGTGGGGGAGAAGCCGGTGCTCGTGAAGATCGCACCCGACCTGACCGAACCGGCCATCGCCGAACTCCTGGAGGTCTGTCTCGACCGGGGCGCGGCCGGGGTGATCGCCACCAACACCACCCTCGCCCGGGACGGGCTCGCCCCCGCCGACCGGGCACGGGGCGCGGAGACCGGCGGCCTGTCCGGCCGCCCGCTGTCCGGCCGGGCGCGAAAGGTGGTCGCCTTCGTGCACCGGGAGACCGGCGGCCGGCTGCCGGTGATCGGCGTCGGTGGGATCGCCGACCCGGACGACGCGGCCCGGATGTTCGACGCCGGCGCGAGCCTGGTCCAGCTCTACACCGGTTTCATCTACCGCGGCCCGGCCCTGATCCGCGCCATCACCCGCACCGTCCCACCACCCCGCTGACCGTCGGCTTCGCCGGGGTGGTGGAGGAAGGAGAGCCGTGACGCCCGAGGAGATCCTCGCCGCGGATCGCCGGCACGTCTGGCACCCGTACGCGGCGCTGCCGCCGGCCAGCCCGCCCTACCTGGTGTCCGGCGCCGAGGGCGTACGGCTGCGGCTGGCCGACGGCCGGGAGCTGGTCGACGGGATGTCGTCCTGGTGGGCGGCGATCCACGGCTACCGGCACCCGGTGCTGGACGCCGCCGTCACCGACCAGCTCGGCCGGATGAGCCACGTGATGTTCGGCGGCCTCACCCACGAGCCCGCGGTACGCCTGGCCCGGACCCTCGTCGAGTTGGCCCCGGACGGCCTGGAACACGTCTTCCTGGCCGACTCCGGCTCGGTCAGCGTGGAGGTCGCCATGAAGATGTGCCTGCAGTACCAGCGGGCCACCGGGCGGCCGGAGCGGCACCGGCTGGGCACCTGGCGGGGCGGCTACCACGGCGACACCTTCCACCCGATGAGCGTCTGCGACCCGGAGGGCGGCATGCACCACCTCTGGGGGGACGTGCTGCCCCGGCAGGTCTTCGCGCCGGTGCCGCCGGGCGGCTTCGACACCCCGCCCGACCCGGCGTACGAGGCGGCCCTGGTGGACGCGGTCGAGCGGCGCGCCGACGAGCTGGCCGCGGTGATCGTGGAGCCGGTGGTCCAGGGCGCCGGCGGGATGCGCTTCCACCACCCGCACTACCTGCGGGTGCTGCGCGAGGTGACCCGGGCGCACGGCATTCTGCTGGTCTTCGACGAGATCGCCACCGGCTTCGGCCGGACCGGGGCCATGTTCGCCGCCGAGCACGCCGGGGTCGCCCCGGATGTGCTCTGCGTCGGCAAGGCGCTCACCGGCGGCTACCTCACCCTGGCCGCCGCGCTCTGCACGGCCGAGGTGGCCCGCGGCATCTCCGCCGACGGGGTGCTCGCGCACGGCCCCACCTTCATGGGCAACCCGCTCGCCTGCGCGGTCGCTAACGCCTCTCTGGGCCTGCTGCGGGCCGGAGACTGGGCGGGCCGGGTGGCGGCGATCCAGGAGGGGCTGCGGGCCGGCCTGGAGCCGTTGCGCGCGGCCCCCGGGGTGGCCGACGTCCGCGTACTCGGCGCGATCGGCGTGGTCCAGCTCGACCACGAGGTGGACATCCCCCGGGCGAGCGCCGCCGCGGTCGCGCAGGGCGTGTGGTTGCGCCCGTTCCGCGACCTCGTCTACACCATGCCGCCGTACGTCACCGACCCGGGGGACGTGGCGCGGATCGCGGCCGGGGTCGAGGCGGCGGTCAAGGCCGGCTGAGTCGGCGCACCGGCCGACCCCGGCAGGGGCGGCGACTGGATGACCGAGGCACACCGCGGCGCGACGCCGCGCGAGGAGATGGAGAGTCGATGGAGAGTTTCGGCGCCCGCCTGCACCGGGCCGTGGCCGAGCGGGGACCGCTCTGTGTGGGCATCGACCCGCATCCGGGGCTGCTGGCCCGCTGGGGGCTCGCTGACGACATCGAGGGCCTCGACCGGTTCAGTCGGACGGTCGTGGAGGCGCTCGGTGATCGGGTCGCGGCGGTCAAGCCCCAGTCGGCCTTTTTTGAGCGTTTTGGGTCGCGGGGCATCGCGGTCCTTGAGTCAACTATCCGACAGTTGCGAAATGCCGGTGCACTCGTTGTCCTTGACGTCAAACGCGGCGACATCGGATCGACGGTCGGCGCGTACGCCTCGGCGTACCTCGACCCATCCAGCCCGCTCTATGCCGACGCGGTGACGGCGAGCCCCTACCTCGGGGTCGGCTCGCTGGCGGCGATGTTCGACCTGGCCGCCGCGCATGGTGGCGGGGTCTTCGTCCTGGCGCTCACCTCCAACCCCGAGGGGGCCGCGGTGCAGCGCGCGGTCGGGGCCGACGGGCGGACCGTGGCGCAGACCGTTATTGACGAGATTTCGCAGCTCAACCGGGGTGCCGACCCGCTCGGCAGCTTCGGGCTGGTGGTTGGCGCGACGGTCGGCGACACCGGCCACGACCTCTCCGCGGTGAACGGTCCACTGCTCGCCCCTGGGCTGGGCGCGCAGGGCGCCACGGCTGCGGACCTGCGTACCGTGTTCGGCTCCAGCCTGCCCGCGGTGCTGCCCTCGTACTCCCGGGAGGTGCTGCTCGCCGGGCCCGATCCGGTCGCCCTGCGGGCCGCCGCCGAGCGGGCGCTGGCCGAATGTCGGGCCGCCCTGGCCGCGGTGGCTGACTGACGGCTCGGTCACTTTACGATGATCTTCGCGCGCCCACGTTGCCGAAAACTCCGTTGACCGCTAGTTTTCCCCGCGCTGGGAACCACGTACCCCTTTGGTTGCCAGCGACCACACGTTTCACGGAAGCGGCGGTGCGTACCGCCCGTCGCGTTAGGGACCTGAGGAGAACTGGTGCCGCTCCCGTCACTGACCCCCGAGCAGCGCGCTGCCGCGCTGGAGAAGGCCGCGGAGATCCGCAAGGCTCGTGCCAAGCTGAAGGAGGACCTCAAGCAGGGCAAGACCAACCTGGCCACCGTCCTCGAGCAGGCCGAGTCTGACGACGTCGTCGGCAAGCTGAAGGTGTCGGCCGTCCTCCAGGCGATGCCGGGCATCGGCAAGATCCGGGCCACCCAGATCATGGAGAAGCTCAAGATCGCCGACAGCCGTCGCCTGCGTGGCCTGGGCGAGCAGCAGCGCAAGGCTCTGCTTGGAGAGTTCGCCGCCAACTGAACGGCGCACCGTGTAGAAACAAGCGGTGAGCACGGATGACGAGGCGCGCCCGGCGGCTCGGCTCACTGTCCTGGCCGGACCTTCGGGGGCCGGCCGGCGCAGTGTCGTCGAGCAGGTCCGGGCGCGCTTTCCGTCGGTGTGGGTGCCGGTGGTCGCCACCACCCGGCCGCCGTGCCCCGGCGAGGTGGACGGTGTCGACCGGCATTTCCTCGACCCGGCCGAGTTCGACCGGATGATCGGCGCCGACGAACTGCTGGAATGGAGCCGGATCGGGCCGTACCGGCGCGGGGTGCCGCGGGCGGGCATCCGGGCCCGGCTGGTCGAGGGGCGGCCGGTGCTGCTCCCGCTGGACCTGCCCGGCGCGCTCGCCGTCCGGGCCGCCGTGCCGGACGCGGAGCTGGTGCTGCTCGCCCCGCCGTCGTACCGGCCGGATCCGGCCGTCGCGGCCGCCTTCGCACACGCCGTGGTGAACGACCGCACCGAGCGGGCGGCGGAGGAGCTGGTAGGCTTGCTCGGTTCTTCCTTCCTGGCTCCGGCCCAACCGCGCCTGAGCGGTTGAGAGACCACCGCTTCGCAGGCGCTGCACGAGACGCAGAGGTAATTCGTGGGATCCATCGCCACCAACCCCGAGGGCATCACCAACCCGCCGATCGACGAGCTCCTCGAGAAGACGACCTCGAAGTACGCTTTGGTGATCTTCGCCGCCAAGCGCGCGCGCCAGGTCAACGCCTACTACAGCCAGCTCGGTGAGGGCCTGCTGGAGTACGTCGGCCCGCTCGTGGAGACCACTCCGCAGGAGAAGCCGCTCTCCATCGCCATGCGCGAGATCAACTCGGGTCTGCTCACCGCCGAGCCGACCGACCAGCCGTAATCCCCTCCGCGTCGATGTCCGCCGAGATCGTCCTCGGGGTCGGCGGCGGCATCGCCGCCTACAAGGCGTGTGAGGTGCTCCGGCTCTTCACCGAGTCGGGCCATCGGGTCCGGGTCGTGCCGACCGCGTCGGCGCTCCGCTTCGTCGGGGCGCCGACCTGGGCCGCGCTCTCCGGCCAGCCGGTCGCCGACGACGTCTGGGCGGACGTGCACGAGGTGCCGCACGTCCGCCTCGGCCAGCACGCGGACCTGGTCGTCGTGGCCCCCGCGACCGCCGACCTGCTCGCCAGGGCCGCCCACGGCCTCGCCGACGACCTGCTCACCAACACCCTGCTGACCGCCCGCTGTCCGGTCGTGCTCGCTCCAGCCATGCACACCGAGATGTGGGAGCACCCGGCCACCGTCGCCAACGTGGCGACCCTGCGGTCCCGGGGAGTCCGGGTGATCGAGCCCGCGGTCGGGCGGCTGACCGGCAAGGACACCGGCAAGGGCCGGCTGCCCGAGCCGGCGGAGATCTTCGCGGTCGCCCGTCGGGCGCTGGCCCGGGGCGTCGCCGCGCCGGCCGACCTGGCCGGCCGGCGCGTGGTGGTCACCGCCGGCGGCACCCAGGAGCCGCTCGACCCGGTGCGGTTCCTGGGCAACCGCTCCTCCGGCAAGCAGGGGTACGCGTTCGCCCGCGCCGCCGTCGCCCGGGGCGCCCGGGTGACCCTGGTCTCGGCCAACGTCGCGCTCGCCGAGCCGGCCGGCGTGGACCTGGTGCGGGTGGGCACCACCGAGGAGTTGCGCAAGGCGACCCTGGAGGCGGCCGCGGCGGCGGACGTCGTGGTGATGGCCGCGGCCCCCGCCGACTTCCGCCCGGCCACGTACGCGCCGGGTAAGATCAAGAAGCCGGAGGACGGCAGCGCGCCCACCATCGAGCTGGTCACCAATCCGGACATCGCCGCCGAGCTGGGGCAGCGCCGCCGACCCGGGCAGGTGCTGGTGGTCTTCGCCGCCGAGACCGCGGACGCCGAGGCCAACGGTCGGGCCAAGCTCGCCCGTAAAAGGGCGGACCTCATCGTGATCAACGAGGTGGGCGTGGACAAGGTTTTCGGCGCCGAGACCAACGCCGCCATCGTGATCGGGGCGGACGGCTCGGTGCACCGGTTGCCCGAGCAGCCCAAGGAGGACCTGGCCGACGGCGTCTGGGACCTCGTGGTCGCTCGACTGATTCAGCAATCCTGACGGTTGGCACCTTCCGTTCCCGGGGTCACGCTGGGAACGCGGTGACTAAACTGCCGCCGAGCGACCTTTTCTAGAAGTTTTCACATGCTTAGGAGTGCCGTGACACGTCTATTCACGTCCGAATCGGTCACGGAAGGCCACCCGGACAAGATCGCCGACCAGATCAGTGACGGCATTCTCGACGCGCTGCTCGCCCAGGACCCGCACAGCCGCGTCGCGGTCGAGACCCTGATCACCACCGGCCAGGTGCACGTCGCCGGTGAGGTCACCACCAAGGCGTACGCCGACATCCCGAGCATCGTCCGGGACACCATCCTGGGCATCGGATACGACTCGTCGAAGAAGGGCTTCGACGGTGCGTCCTGCGGCGTCAGCGTCTCCATCGGGTCCCAGTCGCCGGACATCGCGCAGGGCGTGGACAACGCCTTCGAGCTGCGTACCGGCTCGTCGGAGAGCGCGCTGGACGCCCAGGGCGCCGGCGACCAGGGCATGATGTTCGGCTTCGCCTGCTCCGAGACGCCCGAGCTGATGCCGCTGCCGATCGCGCTCGCCCACCGGCTGGCCCGTCGCCTCGCCGCCGTGCGCAAGGACGGCACCGTCCCGTACCTGCGGCCGGACGGCAAGACCCAGGTGACCATCGAGTACGACGGGCTGCGTCCGGTCCGGCTCGACACCGTCGTGGTCTCCAGCCAGCACGCGGCCGACATCTCGCTCGACTCGCTGCTCACCCCGGACATCCGGGACCACGTGATCACTCCCGAGCTGGAGGGCCTCGGTCTCGACATCGACGGCTACCGGCTGCTGGTCAACCCGACCGGGCGGTTCGAGATCGGCGGCCCGATGGGCGACGCCGGCCTCACCGGCCGGAAGATCATCGTCGACACGTACGGCGGGTACGCCCGGCACGGCGGCGGCGCATTCTCCGGCAAGGACCCGTCGAAGGTCGACCGCTCCGCCGCGTACGCCATGCGCTGGGTGGCCAAGAACGTGGTCGCCGCCGGTCTCGCCGAGCGGTGCGAGGCGCAGGTCGCGTACGCGATCGGCAAGGCGCACCCGGTCAGCCTGTTCATCGAGACCTTCGGCACCGAGACCGTGCCCGTCGCCTCGATCGAGAAGGCCGTCGTCGAGATCTTCGACCTGCGCCCGGCCGCGATCATCCGGGACCTCAACCTGCTCCGCCCGATCTACCAGCAGACCGCCGCGTACGGCCACTTCGGCCGGGAGCTGCCCGACCTGACCTGGGAGAGCACCGACCGGGCCGCCGACCTCAAGTCGGCCGCGGGAGCCTGACCGGCACCGGGCGCGGCGACCGGCAACCCGCAGCGGGGTCGCCGGTCGCTCGCGTCTGCGTGGACCTGCCCCTGGCCCACCTCGACCGCCCGTTCGACTATCTGGTCCCCGACGAGCTGGACGCCGAGGCGCTGCCCGGGGTGCGGGTGAAGGTGCGCTTCGCCGGCCAGCTCGTCGACGGCTGGCTGCTGGAGCGCGTCGCGGAGTCCGACCACCCCCGGCTGGCGTACCTGGAGAAGGTCGTCTCGTCGGTGCCGGTGCTGGCTCCCGAGGTGGCCCGGCTGGCCCGGGCGGTCGCCGACCGGTACGCCGGCAGCCTCGCCGACGTGCTCCGGCTGGCCGTTCCGGCCCGGCACGCCCGGGTGGAGAAGGAACTCACCGCCGCGCCGCCGCCCGCCGCCGCCCCGGCCGCCGGCATCGCCGGCCCGCCGTCGGCTGGGGTCGACCCGCGCGGGTGGCGGGACTATCCGGCCGGGCCGGCGTACCTACGCGCGCTCACCGACGGGCGGGCCCCCCGCGCGGTCTGGTCGGCCCTGCCCGGCGAGGACTGGGCCGCCCGATACGCCGACGCGGTCGCCGCCACCGTGGCCGGTGGCCGGGGCGCGGTGGTGGTGGTGGCCGACGCCCGCGACCTGGACCGCCTCGACGCGGCCCTGACCGGCGTGCTCGGGCCGGGACGGCACGTCTGCCTCTCCGCCGCCCTCGGTCCGGCCCGGCGGTACCGGGCCTTCCTCGCCGCGCGGCGGGGCGACGTGGCCGTGGTGATCGGCACGCGGGCCGCGATGTTCGCCCCGGTCGACCGGCTCGGCCTCGTCGCCATCTGGGACGACGGCGACGACCTGCACGCCGAGCCCCGGGCGCCGTACCCGCACGCCCGGGAGGTGCTGCTCACCCGGGCCCAGTTCGGCGAGGCGGGCGCCCTGGTCGGCGGGTACGCCCGCACCGCCGAGGCACAGCTGCTGGTGGAGACCCGCTGGGCCCGGGAAGTGGTCGCCGACCGGGCGACCGTACGGGCCCGGGTGCCGGCGATCGCGCCGACCGGGGACGATTCGCACCTGGCCCGCGACCCCGGGGCGGCCTCCGCCCGGCTGCCCAGCCTGGCCTGGACCACCGCCCGGGACGCGCTCCGCGCCGACCTGCCGGTGCTGGTGCAGGTGCCCCGTCGTGGCTACCTGCCCTCGATCGCCTGCGCCGACTGCCGCGCGCCGGCCCGCTGCCCGCACTGCGCCGGGCCCCTCGCCCTGCCCGCCGCCGACGGTGTGCCGGCCTGCCGCTGGTGCGGCCGGGTCGCCGCCGCGTACGCCTGTCCGGAGTGCGGTGGACGGCGGCTGCGGGCCGCGGTCACCGGCGCCCGCCGGACCGCCGAGGAGCTGGGCCGGGCCTTCCCCGGCGTGCCGGTCCGCACCTCGGGGCGGGAGGAGGTGCTGAGCGCGGTACCGGGCGGGGCCGGCCTGGTGGTCGCCACCCCGGGTGCGGAGCCGACCGCCGACGGCGGTTACGGGGCGGTGTTGCTGCTCGACTCGTGGGCCCTGCTCACCCGGGCCGACCTGCGGGCGGGGGAGGAGGCGCTGCGTCGCTGGCTGGCCGCGGTCGCGCTGGCCCGGCCCGGCGCGGCCGGCGGTCGGGTGGTCGTGGTCGCCGACGGCGGCCTCGCGCCGGTGCAGGCGCTGCTGCGCTGGGACGCGGCCTGGTTCGCCGCCCGGGAACTGGCCGAGCGTCGTGAGCTGGGTTTCCCGCCGGCGGTCCGAATGGCCAGCGTGACCGGTCCGGCGGACGCGGTGGCCGACCTGCTCGCCGGGGCCCGGCTGCCCGACGGCACCGACGTGCTCGGCCCGGTCCCCGCCGACGAGGGGCGGGAGCGGATGCTGGTCCGGGTCCCCCGGGCCCGGGCCGCCGCCCTCGCCACGGCGCTGCACGCCGCCGCCGGGCAACGCAGTGCCCGCAAGGCCGCCGATCCGGTCCGCCTCCAGGTCGACCCGCTCACCCTCTTCTGACCGCCTCCGGGAAAGGGGGTGACGCACAGGTGGTGCGGCAAATGGGTGGAGACCGCGTGATAGCATCGCCCGTCATGACCGGGCGGGTCAAACAGCCGGTGAGCAGGGGTGGACCACTCGTGACCGTTCGTCAATCGATCGTCTTCAACGGTGACCTCGGCAGTGGCAAGAGCACCGTTTCCGTCGAGATCGCCAAGCGACTGGGGATGCGCCGGGTCAGTGTCGGCGACCTCTACCGACAGATGGCCCAGGAGCGGCAGATGACCGCCCTCCAGCTCAACCTGCACGCCGAGCTGGACCAGGCCGTCGACGGGTACGTCGACCAGCTCCAGCGGGACATCGCCGCCTCCGGGGAGCGGCTGGTGATGGACTCCCGACTGGCCTGGCACTTCTTCACCGACGCCCTCAAGGTGCACATGATCACCGAGCCGACCGAGGCGGCCCGGCGGGTGCTGGCCCGCCCGTCCGGCCCGGCCGAGAGCTACACCTCGCTGGAGGAGGCCCGGACCAAGCTCAAGGAGCGCAGCGAGAGCGAGCGCGGCCGGTTCATCATCCGGTACGGCGTCGACAAGGCCCGGCTGCGCAACTACGACCTGATCTGCGACACCACCCGGGCCACCCCGGAGCAGGTGATCCAGCACGTCATCGACGTCTACGAGGGGCGGCTCGGCGCCGAGGTGCTGGACGAGGCCTCGCCGCTGCTGCTGCTGGATCCGGCCCGGGTGTACCCGACCGAGGACATCGCCACCCTCCGGGGCCTCTGGGACTCCGAGTTCGTGGGTGACGTGGCCGAGGCCGGCGACGAGGCCCTGCCGCCGCTGACCATCGGCTACACGGGTGAGTACTTCTTCGCGGTCGACGGGCACCGGCGGCTCAGCGCCGCCCTGCAGAGCGGCTTCCCGCTGGTACCCGCCCGGCTGGTCGGTGAGGTGGACGAGCCGGTGGTCGGCGGGATGACCGCCATCGACTACTTCGCCACCCAGGCACGCCCGAGCGTGATCCACGACTGGGAGGCCGCGCACGGCATCCGCCTCCCGCTGACCGAGCACACCCTGCTCGGCGGCGACGCGGTGCTCGCGGGGGAGCCGGGCGCCGGCGCCTGAGCCGGGCGTCCCGGCGGGGGCCGACGTTCGACGGCCACCCTGCCGGTCACCCTGGGTGACGTGTCGCGGGGCACGGATCGCGGTACGCCGGCCGGGATCGGCGGGAGCGACTCCGTAGACTGGTACGACAGCACTCGTTCCAGACAAGGAGCCGCCCCGCGTGACCGTCCAGCCCATCCGTCTGTTCGGGGATCCGGTGCTGCGCACGCCGGCCGACCCGGTGGTCGACTTCGACGCCGAGCTGCGCAGGCTGATCGCCGACCTGACCGACACGATGCGCGAGCAGGGCGGTGCCGGCCTGGCCGCGCCGCAGCTCGGGGTGGGCCTGCGGGCGTTCACCTTCGACGTGGACGACGTCGTCGGACACCTGGTCAACCCGGTGCTGGAGTTCCCCGACGAGGAGGAGCAGGACGGCCCCGAGGGGTGCCTGTCGATCCCCGGGCTCTACTTCGACACCAAGCGTCGGCAGAACGTCATCGCCAAGGGCTTCAACGGCCACGGCGACCCGATGCAGATCGTCGGCACCGGACTGATGGCCCGCTGCGTCCAGCACGAGACCGACCACCTCGACGGGGTGCTCTTCGTCGACCGGCTGGATCCCGCCGGCCGAAAGGCGGCCATGAAGGCGATTCGCCAGGCCGAGTGGTACGACCCGGGCGCACCGCCGACGGTCAAGCTCAGCCCGCACGCCGCCGGGAACCCGTTCGGCCTGGGGCGGTGACCGGGTGCGTCTGATCTTCGCCGGCACGCCGGCCGTCGCCGTGCCCGCCCTGGACGCCATCGCCGCGTCCAGCCACGAGTTGTTGGCCGTGGTCACCCGTCCCGACGCGCCGGCCGGCCGGGGGCGGGGTCTGGTCCGCTCGCCGGTCGGCGCGTGGGCCGACGCGCACGGCGTCGAGGTGCTCACTCCGGCGAAGCCCCGCGAGCCCGAGTTCCTGGACCGGCTCCGCGAGCTGGCCCCGGACTGCGTGCCGGTGGTCGCGTACGGTGCGTTGGTGCCGCCGGTGGCGCTGGAGATCCCCCGGCACGGCTGGATCAACCTGCACTTCTCGCTGCTGCCCGCCTGGCGCGGCGCCGCTCCCGTGCAACACGCCGTGCTGCACGGCGACGAGCTGACCGGGGCCAGCGTCTTCCAGTTGGAGGAGGGGCTGGACACCGGCCCGGTGTACGGCACGGTCACCGACGAGATCCGCGCCACCGACACCTCCGGCGACCTGCTGGAGCGGCTCGCCGGGTCGGGCGCCGGCCTGCTGGTGGCCGTCCTCGACGCGCTGGAGGCCGGGACCGCCCGGGCCGAGCCGCAGCCCGCCGACGGGGTGTCCCTCGCGCCCAAGCTGACCGTCGAGGATGCCCGGGTACGCTGGAACGACCCGGCGTTCGCGGTGGACCGGCGGGTCCGCGCCTGCACCCCGGCCCCCGGCCCGTGGACCACGTTCCGCGGCGACCGGGTGAAGCTCGGCCCGGTCACCCCGGTGGCCGACGGCCCCGAGCTGAAGCCTGGCGAGCTGCTGGTCGAGAAGTCTCGGGTGCTCGCGGGCACCGCCACCGTCCCGGTGCGGCTCGGTGAGGTGCGGGCGGCCGGCAAGAAGCCCATGTCGGCGAGTGACTGGGCGCGCGGCGCCCGGGTCGCCGCCGGCGAGGTGCTCGCGTGACCGGGCCGTCCGAGCCCCGGGGTGGCCGCTTCTCCGCCGACGGTCCGCGCGGCCGGTTCGCCGACGGTGACCGGTCCCGCGAGGGCGGTCGCCCGACGGGCGGGCAGCGCGGTGAGCGCCCCGGCCGCCGGGCCGAGGGGGCGCCGCGCGAGGGACGCTTCGGCGCCGACCGGCGTGGCGGCCGTCGCCCGGGCCGGCCCACCGTCGACCTGCCCCGGCACGTCGCGTACCAGGCGATCGCGGCGGTGCACCGGGACGACGCGTACGCCAACCTGGTGCTGCCGGCGATGCTGCGCGACGAGGGGCTGACCGGGCGGGACGCCGCGTTCGCCACCGAGCTGACGTACGGCACACTGCGCCACACCGGCACCCTCGACGCGATCATCACGGACGCGGCTGGCCGGGACGTGCAGCGGATCGACCCACCGGTACGCGACGCCCTCCGGATCGGCGCGTACCAGCTGCTGCACACCCGGGTGCCCGCGCACGCGGCGGTCTCCTCCACGGTGGACCTGGTCCGGGCCGTCGGCCCCGGGGCCACCGGCTTCGCCAACGCGGTGCTCCGCGAGGTGGCCACCCGCGACGTCGACGGCTGGGTGGAGAAGCTCGCCCCGTCGGCGCAGACCGACCCGATCGGCCACCTGGCCCTGGCGTACAGCCATCCGCAGTGGATCGTCCGGGCCTTCGCCGAGGCGCTCGGCGGTGACCTGGGTGAGACGGCGCGCCTGCTCATCGAGGACAACGAGCGCCCGCCGGTGCACCTGTGCGCCCGCCCGGGCCTGGCCGACCCAATCGAGCTGGCCGACGAGGTCGGCGGCGCGCCGGGTGCCTTCTCGCCGTACGCGGTCTATCTGCCCGGCGGCGCGCCGGGGGAGCTGTCGGCGGTGGCCGAGGGGCGCGCCCACGTCCAGGACGAGGGCTCCCAGCTGGTGGCGAACGCCCTCGCGACCGCGCCGCTGGACGGCCCGGACGGCCGTTGGCTGGACCTGTGCGCCGGCCCGGGCGGCAAGGCCGGCCTGCTCGGTGCCCTCGCCGCGCAGCGTGACGCCCGGCTCACCGCCGTGGAGGTCGCCGAGCACCGGGCCCGGCTGGTCGCCCACGCCACCCGGGGTCTGCCGGTGAACGTGCTGAACACCGACGGGCGGACGGTCGGCGCCGACCCGAAGCTGCCGGAGGGGCACTTCGACCGGGTGCTGGTCGACGCGCCGTGCACCGGGCTCGGCTCGCTGCGCCGCCGGCCGGAGTCCCGCTGGCGCCGCCAGCCGTCCGACCTGCCGCCGCTGACCCGGCTGCAGCGGGAACTGCTCACCGCGGCGCTGCGCGCGGTCCGGCCGGGCGGGGTGGTCGGTTACGTCACCTGCTCGCCGCACGTCGTGGAGACGCACGTGACGGTGACCGAGGCGTCCCGCCGCTGCGGCTTCCCGATCGACTTCGTCGACGCCCGGCCGTTGCTGCCCGCCGGCATGCCCGGGCTCGGGGACGGGCCGACGGTGCAGCTGTGGCCGCAGCGGCACGGCACCGACGCGATGTTCCTGGCCGTGCTGCGCAGGGGCTGAGCACCACGTCCGGCGCCCGCATCGAGTGGGCCCTCGCCGTCGTGCCCTGGCCCCCGCGCCTTTCCACCCGC
>NZ_JBLROA010000063.1:0-36486 GCF_047921505.1 Micromonospora sp. SL1-18
GCCGTGAGCGCGAGGAGTGAGCGAGCCCCGCGGTCGCGAGCCGAGATGGCGCCGTGAGGGTCCCCCGGCCGCGCACCGCCGCCGGCCGGGTGGCCGGAGTGGTCGGCACCGCCGTCGGCATCGCCGCCGCCGGGCTCGCCGCGGGCGTGGTGAGCGAGCGGATCCTGGTCCGTCGCCTCAAGATCGATCCCGCGGACCCGTACGCCCAGGAGGTCTTCGGCGAGCAGCGGTACGACGAGGCGCGCCGGCTGGAAATGCCGGACGGCACCGACATCCACGTGGAGGTGGTCGAGCCGACCCGGCCGGTCGCCGGGCACCCGACCGTGGTGCTGGTGCACGGCTTCTGCCTGGACATGGGGACCTTCCACTTCCAGCGCGAGATGCTCGCCGCGCGCGGCGACTACCGGATCGTCGCGTACGACCAGCCCGGGCACGGCCGCTCCGGCAAGCTGGAGACCGGCGAGTACGACCTGACCGCGCTGGGCCGGACCCTGCGCCGGGTGATCGACGAGGTGGCCCCGGAGGGGCCGCTGGTGCTGGTCGGCCACTCCATGGGCGGCATGACGATCATGGCGCTGGCCGAGCTGTATCCGGAGCTGTTCGGCGACCGGGTGGTCGGCACGGTGCTGATGGCCACCTCGGGGGGCGTGCTCGCCGAGACCAAGCTGGTGGCGCCCGCGCTGCTCGGCCGGGTCGCCGGGCCGGTGCTCTACATGATGAGCAACGCCGCCCGGTACGGCGGCACGGTGATCGACAAGGCCCGGAAGTCGACGTCCAACGTCGCCTGGCTGCTCACCCGCCGGTACGGGTTCGGCACCCCGAAGCCCAGCCCGGCCCTGGTGTCGTACGTCGAGATGATGAACTCGCGGACCTCCGCCGACACGGTCACCCGCTACCTGCGTACGCTGGCCACCCACTCCCGCTTCCCGGCGCTGGCCGCGCTGGCCGGCACGCCGGTGCTGGTGATCGTGGGGGACAAGGACATGCTCACGCCGGTGACCCACTCCGAGGAGATCGTCCGGCGGCTCCCGCACGCCGAGTTCGTGAAGATCCACGACAGCGGGCACGTGGTGATGCTGGAGCACGCCGACGAGGTCAACGCGGCGCTGGAGCGCTTTCTTGAAGAGCTGTGAGCCTGGAGGCGTTGTGACCGTCGTCGTGGAGCTGAAGACGGTCGACGACACCCGCGAGTTCGGCCGCCGGCTGGCCCGGCTGCTGCGCCCCGGTGACCTTTTGCTGCTCAGCGGTCCGCTGGGCGCCGGGAAGACCGCGCTGACCCAGGGCATCGGTGCCGGCCTCGGCGTACGCGGCGACGTCACCTCGCCGACCTTCGTGATCGCCCGGGTGCACCGGCCGGACCCGGCCCGGGGCGGGCGGGTGACCCTGGTGCACGCCGACGCGTACCGGCTGGGGGAGTCCGTCGATCCGCGTGCCGAGATCGACGACCTGGACCTGGACGCCTCGGTGGACGAGGCGGTGACCGTGGTCGAGTGGGGCGAGGGGATGGTCGAGCAGTTGGTCGACGCACACCTGCGGGTCCGCATCGATCGGCGGGACGACGACACCCGGGTGGTCACCCTGGATCCGGTCGGCGGTGACTGGGCCCAGCGACTCGCCGCCCTCGACTGACGACTGTCGTACCGGATGCCTACAGTGCCCGGGACCAATCAGACCGGCGGAAGGTTGCCGATGCCCGACGACACCCCCACCCTCGACCTGCTGGCGCTCCTTCCCGACGCGTGGCGGGGGGCGCTCACCCCGCACCTCGACCCGACCGGCACCGCGGCGCTGGCCGAGTTCGTCGCCGGGGAGTACGCGGCCCAAACGGTCTACCCGCCGGCCGAGGATCTCTTCTCCGCCTTCCGCCTGTGCGGGCCGGCGGAGTGCCGGGTGCTGATCCTCGGGCAGGACCCGTACCACAAGGCGGGGCAGGCGCACGGGCTGAGCTTCAGCGTGCGCGAGGGGGTGTCGGTGCCGCCGTCGCTGCGCAACGTCTTCAAGGAGCTGGGCGAGGACCTGGGCGTGCCGAAGCCGCGCAGCGGCAACCTGACCGGTTGGGCGGCGCAGGGCGTGCTGCTGCTCAACTCGGTGCTCACCGTGCGGGAGGCCAGCCCGGGTTCGCACGCCAACCGCGGCTGGGAGGAGTTCACCGACGCCACCATCCGTGCCCTGGACGCCCTCGACCAGCGGGTGGTCTTCCTGCTCTGGGGCGGTTACGCGCGCAAGAAGGCGGCCCTGGTCACCAACCCGCGGCACGTGGTGCTGGAGGCCGGTCACCCCAGCCCGATGAATCCGCGCGGTTTCCTGGGCAGCCGGCCGTTCAGCGCGGCGAACAAGGCCCTCGCCGACGCCGGGCTGCCCACCATCGACTGGGAGCGCTCAGCCGGCTGACCCGAGCCGCTGCCGGTGGCGGCGCAGCAGGTCGGCGGTGCGCGGGTCTGCCACCTCGACCCGGACGAGCGGCTCGACCGGGTAGCTTCGGGCGTCCAGCCCCAGCTCGTCGATCCGCTCGCCCACCGACCGCTCGGCCAGCGCGTCGAGCGCCGCGTCCAGATGGCTGTCCAGCGGCTCCACCCCCACCCGGAGCTGCCGGCCGAGCGCCGCGAACAACCGCTCCACCATCGGCAGGCTCGGCAGCCGGTCGCCCCGTTCGATGTGGGCCAGCGTGCCCTGGCCGAGCCCGGCCAGGTCGGCCAGCGCCTGCTGGGTCAACTCCTGGCGCTCCCGCTCGTGGCGGATTGCGGTGGCGACCTGGCGGGCCAGGCGGTTGCTCTCGGTCACCCCGCGACGATGACCGAAGTCCTGGGAGTGCCATGTCTGTGAGACAGAAATAAGTCTCAGAGACATGGCACTCACCGGTGATGTGCCTACCGGGGATGGTCACCGTCCGTAGCGGCCCGTGCCGGACAGGCCGTGACCGGGCGTGACCGCAGTGCGGCTAGGCTGGCATACCGTGCTCGTACTCGTGGTGGACTCCTCGACGCCCGCGGTGACCGCGGCCCTGGTCGAGGTCTCGGCGGACGGTGTCGTGGCTCGCGCGCAGCGGTGCACGGTCGACGCCCGGGCACACGGGGAGCTGCTCGCCCCGCAGGTCGACGCGGTGCTGGCCGACGCCGACGCCCGTCCCGGCGACCTCGCCGCGATCGTCGCCGGGCTCGGCCCGGGGCCGTTCACCGGGCTGCGGGTCGGCCTGGTCACCGCCGCCACAATGGGTCAGGTGCTGGGCATCCCCACGTACGGTGTCTGCTCGTTGGACGGGATCGGCCACCCGGTGGCCGCCGGCGAGCCGGTCCTGGCCGCCAGCGACGCGCGGCGCCGGGAGGTCTACTGGGCCGTCTACGACGGCGCCGGACAGCGGATCGCCGGGCCGAACGTGGACAGCCCCGCGGTCGCCGCGGAACGCGCCCGGGGCCTGGCCGTCACCGTCGTCGTCGGCGACGGCGCGCACCGGTACGCGGACGTCCTCGGCCTGCCGGTACGCGAGGAACCGCGCTACCCGGACGTGATGGCGCTGGCCCGGCTCGCCGCCGAGCGGATCCGCGCGGGCGCGCCCGGCGAACCGCTCACCCCGCTCTACCTGCGTCGCCCGGACGCCGTCGCGGCTACCGGCCACAAGCCGGTCCTGCCATGACCGGCGCACGACTGGGGCGCTTCCGCTGGTGGCACATCGACCAGGTGCTGCCGCTCGAGGCTGACCTCTTCGGTGCCGAGCAGTGGTCCCCGGCGATGTTCTGGAACGAACTGGCCAACGGGCACTTCTACCTGGTCGCCGCCGACGACGACGGCACCGTGCTCGGCTACGCCGGGCTGCTGGTGGCACCGCCCGACGAGGCCTGGGTGCAGAACATCGCGGTCCGCCGGGACGCGCAGCGCCGGGGGATCGGCCGGGCGCTGCTGGAGGCGCTGCTCGCTGAGGCGGCCCGGCGCGGCGTCCGCAGCACGTTGCTCGAGGTCGCCGCGGACAACGGCCCGGCGCAGCGCCTCTATGCGACGTACGGCTTCGAGCCGATCGGCGTGCGTCGCGGCTACTACCAACCGAGCAACACCGACGCGCTGGTCATGCAGCGCAACGAGGACTGACGAGCATGGCTGACGAACCCCTGATCCTCGGCATCGAGACCTCCTGCGACGAGACCGGGGTCGGCATCGTCCGCGGGCACACCCTGCTCGCCGACGCGCTGGCCTCCAGCGTCGAGGAGCACGCCCGGTTCGGCGGCGTGGTGCCCGAGGTGGCCAGTCGTGCCCACCTGGAGGCCATCGTGCCCACCATGGACCGGGCGTTGAAGCAGGCCGGGGTGACGCTCGCGGACATCGACGCGATCGCGGTCACCTCCGGGCCGGGCCTGGCGGGCGCGCTGCTCGTCGGGGTCGCCGCGGCCAAGGGGTACGCGGTCGCCGCCGAGAAGCCGGTGTACGGGGTGAACCACCTCGCCGCGCACGTCGCCGTGGACACCCTGGAGCACGGGCCGCTGCCCGAGCCGGCGATCGCCCTGCTGGTCTCCGGCGGGCACTCGTCGCTGCTGCGCGTCGACGATCTGGCCCGGGGCGTCACCCCGCTCGGTGCCACCATCGACGACGCCGCCGGTGAGGCTTTCGACAAGGTGGCCCGGCTGCTCGGGCTGCCGTTCCCGGGCGGCCCGTGGATCGACCGGGAGGCGCGCGCCGGTGACCCGGGGGCCATCGCCTTCCCGCGCGGGCTGACCGCCGCCAAGGACCTGGTCGCCCACCGGTACGACTTCTCGTTCTCCGGCCTGAAGACCGCGGTCGCCCGCTGGGTGGAGGCGCGGCAGCGGGCCGGCGAGCCGGTGCCGGTCGCCGACGTGGCCGCGTCCTTCCAGGAGGCGGTCTGTGACGTGCTGGTCGGCAAGGCCCTGGATGCCTGCCGGAGCAGCGGGATCGACACACTGGTGATCGGCGGCGGGGTGGCGGCCAACTCGCGGCTGCGGGCGATGGCCGAGCATCGGGCGGCCAAGCACCACGTCCGGGTGCGTACGCCCCGCCCGAACCTGTGCACCGACAACGGGGCGATGGTGGCCGCGCTGGGCTCGCATCTGGTCGCCTCGGGCGTCGCACCGAGCCGCCTCGACCTGCCCGCCGACTCGGCGATGCCGCTGACCGTGGTCAGCGTCTGAAGGCGGAGGGGAGCATCGTGATCGTCCGGATGTGGGAGGCGAAGGCCGAGTCGTACGGCTTCGCCGATCTGATCACCTGGGTCTGCGAGACCGCACTGCCCGAGCTCGAGCACGACCCGCTGCACCTGTCCAGCGAGGTGTTCTCCTCCACCGACCACCGCCTCGTGGTCATCTCGAGGTGGCGGAGCAATCCGCGTACGCTGCCGGACCCGCCGCCGACCCTGGTCGCCCGCCCGCCGCACGTCTGGGACTTCACCCAGGTCGACCGCTGACGGTCAACCCACGTCGAGGGGGTCGGCGAGGAGCCGCTCGAAGGCCAGTTCGGCGGCGCCGATCAGCGCCGCGTCGTCGCCCAGCTTCGGCGTACGCAGCCGGGCGTGCTCCAGGCAGGCGGGCAGCCCGTTGGAGTTGAGCCGACTGCGGACCTGGGCGGCGGCGGCCAGGTAGAGGTCGCGCATGGTGCCGCCAAAGATGATCATTTCAGGGTTGAAGATGTTGACCAGGTTCGCCACGCCGAAGCCGAGCCAGTCACCGGCCTGGCGGACGGCGGCCTGGGCGCGGGCGTCGCCTCGGTCGGCCGCCTCGAAGACGGCCAGCAGCGCCTCCCTGCCCCGGGCTTCGGAGCGGCCCGCGGCCCGGAGCAGGCCGTGCTCGCCGATCTCGGTCTCCCAGCAGCCCCGGCGCCCGCAGTCGCAGGGCACGCCGTCGCGGACCACCACCATGTGGCCGACCTCGCCGCTGTACCCGCCGTGCCCGGTGAGCCGCCGCCCGCCGGCGATGATGCCGGCCCCGACGCCGACGTCCCCGTACAGGTAGATGACGTTGTCGCAGCCGGCCGCGACGCCCCGGGCGTGCTCGGCGAAGGCGGCCACGTCGGCCACGTTGCCCACGATGATCGGTACGTCGATGCCCAGCGCGGCGGCGAGCGCCGCCCCGATCGGCTCGTCCACCCAACCGGTGGTCGGGCTCAGCCGGACCAGGCCGTCCTCCCGGCGGACCATGCCGCAGGCGGCCACGCCGGCACCGATACAGACGGAGTCGGCCGGCACCGACTGGTGCATCTCCTTGACCGCGCCGGCCAGCAGCGGTGCGGCCTCCCCGGCGACCAGGTTTCGCGGCCGGTCCAGCTCCCGGCGGTCGAGCACCTCACCGCCGAGGCCGACCCGTGCGGCCCGCAGCCGGTCCACCTCCACGCTGTACGCGTACGCGTAGATCCGCTCCGACTCGGGCCGGACGACCAGCGACGGTCGCCCGGCCCGGCCGGTCTCCTTCGGCGTCCCCTCGCTGACCAGACCGGCGCCGGCCAGCTCGGCGGTCAGCGCGCCGATGGTGCTGCGGTTCAGCCCGAGGGCGGTGGTCAACTCGGCGCGGCTGGTGGCACCGTGCACGTGCACGTACCGCAGCAACGCGCCCAGGTTCTGCCGGCGGATCTCGTCCTGGCTGGGACCTGTGCGCATTGCTACGACCATTTCCGGGGTAAGGGGTTCAGCGGGTGCCGGTGGCGGCGGCCCGTCGCCGGGACAGCGCGTCGATGGTGGCGGCCCCGAGCAGGACCACGCCGGTGACCACGTACTTGACGCCTGAGCTGTATTCCATGAGGCCCATCCCGTTGTCAATGACGGCGATCACCGCACCGCCGAGCACCGCGTCGAGCACCCGGCCCTTGCCGCCGAAGAGACTGGTGCCGCCGATGACCGCCGCGCCGACGGCGTAGAGCAGGACACTGCTGCCACCGGTGTTGGGGTCGACCGAGTTGGCCCGGCTGGCTGCCACGATGCCGCCGATGGCCGCCATGCCCGAGCAGATCACGAAGACCGAGATCCGGATCCGGTCGACGTTGATGCCGGCCCGGCGGGCCGCCTCCCGGTTGCCGCCGACGGCGTAGATGTGCCGGCCGTAGCTGGTGCGCTGGAGCACGAAGGTCCAGACGATCAGCAGCACCGCGATGATCGGCACCACGGCCGGTACGCCCTTGAGCGAGGTGAACAGGACGTTGCGGCTGCGCTCCAGGTTGAGGATGAAGACCGCCACGCCGAGGACCAGGGCCAGCGCGCCGATCCGGGTGAGGACCACCGCGATCGGGTCGGTCAGCAGGCCGCGGGCGGAGCGCTGGTGGTGCCGGAGCAGTTGGACCGCCGCGTAGCCGGCGACGCCGACGGCGGCGAGCGCCCAGCCGACCGTCGGGGGAAGATTGCTGTTCTCGATGGCCAGCAGTACGTCGTCCCGCACCGAGATGTTCTTGCCCTCCTCCATGAGCACCAGCGCGATGCCCTGGAAGGCGAGGAAACCGGCGAGGGTCACCACGAAGGAGGGGATGCCGACCTTCGCCACCAGGAGGCCGAGGACCGTGCCGATGACCACGCCGGTGGCGACCGCGGCGAGCACCGCCAGGTACCAGGGATAGCCGAAGACGGTCACCACGTTGGCCAGTACGGCGGCGCAGACCCCGCTGGCGAAGCCGGCGGAGAGGTCGATCTCGCCGAGCAGCAGGACGAAGACCAGCCCCATCGCGATCAGCGTGATCGCCGCGCCCTGGGTGAAGAGGTTGGCGAAGTTGCCGGGGGTGAAGAACGACGGACGCACGATCGAGAAGGCGGCGGAGAGCACGACGAGCATGCCGACGGCGGGGAGCGCGCCGATGTCGCCACCGCGTACCCGACGCCAGTGGTTGTGGAGGTGGCTGCCGACGGTGGGCGGCGGCGCGACGGCGGCGGGCCCTTCCTTCTTGACGACGATGGTGGTCATCGAACGGCTCCTGGGGTGGGATCGGCGGGCTCGGCGCCGTTGCCGTTGCTGCCCGGGGCCGGGTCGGCGGGGAGGCCGAGGCTGCCGGAGCGGCCGGCCGTGATCAGCTCGACCACCTGCGAGTGGGTGATGTCGATGGTCTTCACCTGGGCGACCATCTGGCCGAGATAGAGCGCTGCGATCCGGTCGGAGACGGCGAAGACGTCGTTCATGTTGTGCGAGATGAGCACCACCGCCAGGCCGTTGTCGGCCAGCCGGCGGACCAGTTCGAGCACCTGGGCGGTCTGCGCGACGCCGAGCGCGGCGGTCGGCTCGTCCAGAATGACCAGCTTGCTGTTCCAGAGCACGGCCTTGGCGATCGCCACGGTCTGGCGCTGGCCGCCGGAGAGGCTGGAGACGTGCTGACGTAGCGACTTCACCGTGCGGACGCTGAGCCCGGCCAGGGTCTCCGCGGCCAGTTGCTCCATGGTCGGCTCGTCGAGCACGATGCCGCTGCGCTTCTCCCGGCCGAGGAACATGTTCTGCACGATGTCGAGGTTGTCGCAGAGCGCGAGGTCCTGGTAGACGACCTCGATGCCGAGCGCGGCGGCGTCCCGGGGCCCGTTGATGCTCACCGGCCGGCCGTCGAAGAGGAATTCGCCGGCATCCGTGGGGTAGATGCCGCTGATGCACTTGACCAGGGTCGACTTGCCGGCACCGTTGTCGCCGACCAGCGCGGTCACCTCGCCGGGGTGGGCGGCGAAGTCGACGTCGCGAAGCACCTGGACGGGACCGAAGCTCTTGTCGATCCCGCGTAGTTCCAGCAGGGGAGTTGCGGACACGGGGGTCTCCTTCGGACGGAGGGGAGATCTCGATCCCGTCTGGCGACGTGCCGCCCGGCACGGATGTCCCGTGCCGGGCGGCGCCGCCTGAAGCGGGTACGGAAGGGTCAGCTGATGCCGGCGTCGGCGCAGAGCTTGGCGTACGCCCCGGCGCAGAGCTCTTCCTTGGTGACGTAGCCGTCGTCCACGACGTCCTTGACGTTCTCCTTGTGGATCGCCTTCGGCTCCAACAGCACGGCTGTTACGTCCCGACCGCCCTCGGGGTCCTTGACCGTCTGGCCGGTGTCCTTCTTCTCCCCCTTGGCGAGCGCGATGGCCAGCCCGGCGGCGGCGTCCGCCTCCTTCTTGACCGCCTTGTAGACGGTCATGCACTGGTCACCGGCGAGGATGTTCTGCAGGCCCTGGGCGGTGGCGTCCTGGCCGGTCACCGGGACCTTGCCGTTGAGCTTGTTCTTCTTCAGCACCGAGATGGCCGCGTTGCCGAGGCCGTCGTTGGCCGCGAGCACCCCGTCGATCTTGCCGCCGGCCTTGGTGAGCTGCTGCTCGAAGATCGTGGCGGCCTGGGCGTTGTCCCACTCCGGCACGGAGTCGTCGGCGGCCTTGGTGTATTCGTTCGAGTCGAACTTCGGCTTGAGCACCGAGTCGTACCCGTTCTTGAACAGGGTGGCGTTGTTGTCGGTCGGCGAGCCGTTCAGGTAGGCGATCGCCGGGTTCTTGGCGCCCTTGTCGGTCAGGCACTTGCTCAGGCCCTCGCCCTGGAGCTTGCCGACCGCCTCGTTGTCGAAGCTGACGTAGTACGCCGCCGAGCCGCCGAGGGTGAGCCGGTCGTAGTCGATGGTGGCCACGCCCTGCGACTTGGCCTTGTCCAGCACGGCCTTGCCGGTGCCGGAGTCCAGGTTGACGATCATCAGGACGGTCACGCCGTTGGTGATCATCTGATCGGCGATGGTCTGGAACGCGGTCTTGTCGTTCTGCGCGTTCTGGATGTCGGAGTCGACGCCCGCCGCGTCGAAGGCCTCCTTGAGGTACTTGCGGTCCGCGGTCTCCCACCGCGCGGAGGACTTGCTGTCCGGGAGGATCACGCCGATCTTCGGCTTCTTGTCGGTCGAGCCACCGGCCTGGTCGGAGCCGCCGTTGTCGCCACAGGCGGCCATGCTGCCGGTGGCCAGCAGGCCGACGGCGGCGAAGGTGAGGAAGCCCTTGCGCATGTGCATGGGTCCTTTCCGGGGTGGGAAGGTGTGTTTTGTTGTGCCCGGCAACGTATTCCCCCTCTCATTGGACATGCAAGACCGTCGAGGTCAGAAGTTTGTTGGCGGCCATAACAATTCAGCAACGCCACTGTGGCCCGACTGTCCCCTCGGCTGAGAGCGCTCTCGGGTGAAGTGCGGGAATGCCCCGCCGGGGTCGGTCCGGAGTGGATCAGTCGGCCGCGATCGGCGCGGTGACGGCGTCGGTCAGTGCGACCAGATCCGCCGGGGCGAGTTGCAGTTGCAGCCCCCGGCGGCCCGCCGAGACGTAGACGGTCGGGTGGTCCAGCGCGGACGCGTCGACCACTGTGGGCAGCCGCTTGCGCTGGCCGAGCGGACTGATCCCGCCGCGCACGTAGCCGGTGGCCCGCTCGGCGACGACCCGGTCCGCCATGGCGGCCCGCTTGCCGCCGACCGCGGCGGCGAGGGCCTTCAGGTCGAGATCCCCGGTGACCGGCACGACCGCCACGGTGAGCCCGCCGTCGACCTCGGTGACCAGGGACTTGAACACCCGCTCCGGCGGCACCCCGAGGGCCGCCGCGACCAGCGCGCCATAGTTCGGCGCGTCCGGGGAGACGTCGTACGGGTGGGTGCTGTGCCTGATCTTCCGCTTCGCCAGCAGCGCCGTCGCCGGAGTGCCCTGTCCCGCCATGCCCGACAAGCTAACTCAGGCCGGCACCGGCTGGCAGAGCAGCACCATCGGCGCGCTCTTCACCCGGGTCAGCACCAGGCTGGCCGCCGTCTCCCCGGCGAGCTTCAGGTCTCGGCGCAACTTCTCCGGCTCCAGCGCCGAGCCGCGCTTGAGGATCTCCACCCGGCCGACCCGGCGCTCCCGGAGCAGGGCGCGCAGCCGCTTCAGCGAGAACGGCAGCACGTCGGTGACCTCTAGGCAGCGGGCGAAGGGGGTGGCCACGGGGGCGTCGGCGTAGAGGTAGGCGATGCTCGGGTCGGCCAGGGTCGCGCCCAGTTCCGCGGCCAGCTCGGCGACCAGGTGCGCGCGGACCACCGCCGGGTCCGGGTCGTACAGGTAGCGGCGGACCGGTCCCACCGGTGCCTCGGCGTCACCAGAGCCGGTGAGCTGATAACAGGGGGCCCCTGCGCTACCGGAGGCGTTAACCAGGGGCCCTTCCTTCAACAGGGTGGCGCGGCGGGGGACCTCGGCCAGCGCGCCGCACCAGAGGGCGGCCTCGACCAGGTCGCCGGCCACGCTGACCCATTCCGCCTCCGCGCCCGCCGGGATCAGCGCATGGTCCAGCCCGGGGGCAACCTTGACCACGGTGCGCGGCACCCGCTCGGCCAGCCCGGTGACGAAGTCCCAGGGCGGCGAGTAGGCGTTCGGGTCGAAGATCCGCCGGCCGGTGCCGGCCGAACGGCGCGCCGGGTCGCAGAAGACCGCGTCCACCCGGGTCACATCGAACGCCGTCGCGTCGCCGTACTCCACCGTGAACCGCGAGGCCAGCCCGGCCGCCTCGGCGTTCGCGGCGGCCATCGCGGCGGTCACCGGGTCGGCCTCCACCCCGTACACCCGGATGCCGGCGCGGGCGGCGGCCAGCGCGTCCGCGCCGAGGCCGCAACCGAGGTCGGCGAGGGTGCGGACCCCGGCGGCGCGCAGCCGCGCGGCCCGCCGGTCGGCGACCACCCGGCGGGTGGCCTGCTCCAGCCCGGGGCGGGTGAGGAACATGCCTGCAGCCTCCGGCCCGAACTTGCCACCCGCCCGGCGGCGCAGCTCGGCCTGGGTGAGCGCCGCGGCGGCCAGCCCGGGGGCGACGCCGGCCGAGCGCAGCCGGGCCGCCGCGGTCAGCGGATCGCCGCCGGCGACCGCGGCGGCCGCCGCGAGCGCGGCCGACCCCTCGGGGGTACGCAGCGCGGCGAGCTGATCGAGATCCACCCGGCCATTGTCCGGGCAGCGCGCGACGCGCCGGGCGGCGGGTTGGCACTCTCCTTGACGGAGTGCTAGCCGAGGAATAACCTGCGATTAGCACTCTCACCCTGAGGGTGCCAACTCCCGGGCTCAGGTGTCCGGGGGTTGAACGCCAGGCGGACCGGCACCCGCGACGACGGCCCCGCCCGGTGGCATGTGGCAGATTGACGCCGGTCGGCGCGCCGACCGGCAACGAAACCAGTACCCCAGGAGGGTATGCCCGTGACTACCGCGACCAAGGTTGCGATCAAGCCGCTCGAGGACCGGATCGTGGTCCAGGCGAACGAGGCTGAGACCACCACGGCGTCGGGCATCGTGATTCCCGACACCGCCAAGGAGAAGCCGCAGGAGGGCACCGTCCTCGCTGTCGGCCCGGGCCGGATCGACGACAAGGGTAACCGTGTGCCGCTCGACGTGAAGGTCGGCGACACCGTCCTGTACTCGAAGTACGGCGGCACCGAGGTCAAGTACGCCGGCGAGGAGTACCTGGTGCTCTCCGCCCGCGACGTCCTCGCGGTCATCGAGAAGTAAGCAACCGATCAGTGTCGTTGCCCCGGTCCGGCTCGCCGGGCCGGGGCAACGTCGCTTCGAAGGGATACTGATGGCAAAGATCCTGAGCTTCTCGGACGACGCCCGACACCTGCTGGAGCACGGTGTCAACGCCCTCGCCGACGCGGTCAAGGTCACCCTCGGCCCGCGCGGGCGCAACGTCGTCCTCGACAAGAAGTTCGGTGCGCCCACGATCACCAACGACGGTGTGACCATCGCCAAGGAGATCGAGCTCACCAACCCGTACGAGAACCTCGGCGCGCAGCTGGTCAAGGAGGTGGCGACCAAGACCAACGACGTCGCCGGCGACGGGACCACCACCGCGACCGTGCTGGCCCAGGCGATGGTCCGCGAGGGCCTGCGCAACGTGGCCGCCGGGGCCAACCCGACCGGCCTCAAGCGGGGCATCGACGCGGCGGCCCACAAGGTCTCCGAGGCGCTGCTCGACAAGGCCGTCGAGGTCGCCGACAAGGACTCCATCGCGCACGTCGCGACGGTGTCCGCGCAGGACGCCACCATCGGCGAGCTGATCGCCGAGGCGATGGAGCGGGTCGGCCGCGACGGTGTCATCACCGTCGAGGAGGGCTCCGCGCTCGTCACCGAGCTGGACGTCACCGAGGGTCTCCAGTTCGACAAGGGCTTCATCTCGCCGAATTTCGTCACCGACGTGGAGGGGCAGGAGGCGGTCCTGGAGGACCCGTACATCCTGATCACCACGCAGAAGATCTCGGCGATCGAGGAGCTGCTGCCGCTGCTGGAGACGATCCTCCAGAACAACAAGCCGCTGCTCATCGTCGCCGAGGACGTCGAGGGCCAGGCGCTGTCGACGTTGGTGGTCAACGCGATCCGCAAGACCCTCAAGGTCTGCGCGGTCAAGGCCCCCGGCTTCGGCGACCGCCGCAAGGCGATGCTCCAGGACATGGCGATCCTGACCGGCGCCGAGCTGGTCGCCCCGGAGCTGGGCTACAAGCTCGACCAGGTCGGCCTGGAGGTGCTCGGCACCGCCCGCCGCGTGGTGGTCGACAAGGAGAACACCACCGTCGTCGACGGCGGCGGCCAGGCCTCCGAGGTCGCCGACCGGGTCGCCCAGATCCGCAAGGAGATCGAGGCGTCGGACTCCGAGTGGGACCGGGAGAAGCTGGCCGAGCGGCTGGCGAAGCTCTCCGGCGGCATCGCCGTGATCAAGGTCGGCGCGGCCACCGAGGTCGAGATGAAGGAGCGCAAGCACCGCATCGAGGACGCCATCGCCGCGACCAAGGCCGCGGTCGAGGAGGGTACGGTCCCGGGTGGCGGCGCCGCCCTGGCCCAGATCCTGCCGGTGCTCGACGACGACCTGGGCCTGACCGGTGACGAGAAGGTCGGCGTCTCGATCGTGCGCAAGGCGCTGGTCGAGCCGCTGCGCTGGATCGCCCAGAACGCCGGCCACGACGGCTACGTGGTGGTGCAGAAGGTCGCCGGCCAGGAGTGGGGCAACGGGCTCGACGCCGCCGTCGGCCAGTACGTCGACCTGGTCAAGTCCGGCATCCTCGACCCGGTGAAGGTGACCCGCAACGCGGTCACCAACGCGGCCTCGATCGCCGGCCTGCTGCTCACCACCGAGAGCCTGGTGGTGGAGAAGCCGGAGAAGGCCGAGCCGGCCGCCGCCGGTGGCCACGGCCACGGTCACGGCCACCAGCACGGTCCGGGCTTCTGATCCCGCACCGTACGGCCTGAGTCAGGGCACACCGCCTCGCTGGGCGGTGTGCCCTGACCCGTCTCTGCTTCGGAACGCTGACCTGGTTGGCGGCCGGCCCGTCCGATCGACAACACTGATCGACGTGCGCAGCCCCTCCCGCGGCCACGCCGCGCTGGCCGGGATCACCGCCGCGGCCGTGGCCATCGGTGCCGCCGAACCGGTGGCGGTCCTCACCGGTCCCCGCTCGGCGCCGCTGATCGCGGTCGGCGGGGTCGTCGTCGACCTGGTGCCCGAGCCGCTCAAGCAGTTCGCCATCGCGCTCTTCGGCACGTACGACAAGATTGCCCTGTTGGTCGGGGCGGCGGTGCTGCTGGCCGCGTTCGCCGCGCTGCTCGGCGTGCTGGCGGCCCGGCGCCTGGCGATCGGCCTGGCCGGCATCGCCGGGTTCGCCGCCCTCGGGGTGGCCGCCGCGTTGACCCGGGCCGGCGCGGACGCCGCCGACGCGCTGCCCTCGCTGGTCGGCGGCGGGCTGGGGGCGCTGACGCTCTGGGCGTTCGTCGCCGGCCCGCTGCGGGTGCATCCCGGCCCGGCGGCCCCGGCCACCGTACGTCCGGCCACCGCACTCGGGCCCACGCCGCCCCCGACCGTCGCCGCGCTCGCGCCCGAGGAGCCCCCGGCGGGGTGGGAGCCGCTGGAACGCGGCGATCCGGGGGCGCGGCGCCGGTTTCTGCGCGGTGTGGCCGCCCTGGCCGGCGCGGCCGCGGTGGCCGGGCTGGGCGGGCACTGGCTGGCCGGCCGGCGGGGCGTCTCGGCGGCCCGGCAGGCGGTCGTGCTGCCCACCCCGTCGGCCGCCGCCCCGGCGGTGCCGGCCGGGGCCGACCTGTCGCTGCCCGGGCTCGCCCCCTACGTCACGCCGGCGAGAAGCTTCTACCGGATCGACACCGCCCTGGTGGTGCCGCAGGTGGACCCGGCGGCCTGGCGGCTGCGCATCCACGGCCGGGTCCGGAACCCGATCGAGCTGAGCTTCGCCGACCTGCTCGCCCGGCCGATGGTCGAGCGGTACGTGACCCTGGCCTGCGTCTCCAACGAGGTGGGCGGGGACCTGATCGGCAACGCCCGGTGGCTCGGCGTACCGATCAAGGAACTGCTGGACGAGGCCGACCCGGAGGACGGGGCGGACCAGGTGGTCGGGCGCTCGGTCGACGGCTGGACCTGTGGCACCCCGACGGCCGCGCTACGGGACGGCCGGGACGCGCTGCTCGCGGTCGGGATGAACGGCGAGCCACTGCCGGTCGAGCACGGCTTCCCGGTACGCATGATCGTCCCCGGGCTCTACGGGTACGTCTCGGCGTGCAAGTGGGTGACCGAGCTGGAGGTGACCAGCTTCGCCGACTTCGACGCGTACTGGGTGCCGCGTGGGTGGGCGGCGCAGGCGCCGATCAGGACGCAGTCCCGGATCGACACGCCGCGCCCGCGTACCCGGCTCACCGCCGGCCCGGTCGTGACCGCCGGGGTGGCCTGGGCCCAGCACCGGGGCATCGGCACGGTCGAGGTACGCGTCGACGGCGGCCCCTGGCAGGAGGCGACGCTGGCACCGACCGTCTCGGTGGACACCTGGGTGCAGTGGTCCTGGCGCTGGGACGCGACCCCGGGCGAGCACACCCTCCAGGTGCGGGCCGCCGGCGCCGACGGCGCGACGCAGCCGGAGGAGCGCCGCCCGGTCGCTCCGGACGGGGCCACCGGCTGGCACACGGTCCGCGTCACCGTCCGGTGAGCGGTCGGTGGCCGCCGATCAGGCGATCTTGCGCGGAGCCGGCACGGTGGACCGGTGCGGCTGGCCGAGGCGGGCCTCCAGCCGGGCCACGTCGACCCGGGTCCGCCGGCGGTCGGCCAGGTCCTCCCAGCCGACGGCGAGCAGCCGCAGCCGCTCCGATTCGCTGAACCCGCCCCACACGCCGTACGGCTCGCGGACGGTCAGGGCGTGCGCGGCGCACTCGGCCCGCACCGGACAGGCCCGGCAGACGGCCTTGGCACTCGACTCGCGGCGCAGGCGCGACGAGCCGCGCTCACCGTCCGGGTGGAAGAACTGTGCGCTGTCCCGCCCCCGGCAGGCACCGAGCCGCTGCCAGTCCCAAAGGTCGACGATGGGTCCAGGCAGCCTGCGTACGTTCGACATCAACACCCCTCCTCCCGCGCGGCACCGCGGAGAATCCTTTTAGCCACCTACCGGGCGGCGGTCCGCGCGGGACACCGGTTCCGGTCTGGGCCTTCGGTACCCGGGCCGTCCCGCGCTCACACCTCTGTGATCCAAAACCTCGGACAACTCGCGGCATATGCCCCATCTGTCGGAAAAGTTCGAATGATTGCCCGGAACCTCCTCCCCGGCTGACCCCGCCGTGGTCTGCTCTGAGGCGGAGAGGAGACCACAGTGCGTAGCGTTCTCGTGTGCGTTCGGACACCACTGGCGGCCCAGCAACTGACCTCCGCGGCGGCGCGGCTCGGGCTGGCCGGTGCGGTCCGGACGGCGGTCTCCGATCCCGAGGTGATGCTGCGGCTCGCCGAGCGTCCGGTCGACGTGGTGCTCGCCGACACCGCCCTCACCCGGCCGGACAGCGCGGGCTTCGTCCGCCGGGTGCTCGCCCGCGCGCCCCAGGCCGCCGTGCTGCTGCTCGGCACGGAGGAGTCGGAGGCGGCAGCGGCCACCATCAGCGCTGGCGCGCGGGGGCTCATCCAGGGCGCCGACCACGATCTGACCAGTGCGGTGGCGAAGGCTCTGCTGCTGCTCGCGGCCCCGGGACGGCCGGCCCGGCACCGGGTGACCGACCCGGCCCGGGACGCCGCGGCGGTCGGTGGATCGGCCCGCCCGGCCGCGTCGGCGCGTACCCAGGGCGGACCGCCGGCCTGGCCGGCGCCCCCGGCGGAGGGCGCGCCCACAATGGTCCCGGTGCAGCGCGGCGACGACCCGGCCGAACCGGCCGGCGGCGAGCCGGAACCGGCCCCGGCGGGCGGTCCCCAGCGCGCGAGCGCCCGCAGCGCGATCGGGCTGACCGAGCGGGAACTCCAGGTGCTGCTCGGCATGGCCGAGGGGAAGAGCAACGCGGAGATCGGGCGGGAGCTGTTCGTCTCCGAGGACACCGTCAAGACACACGCCCGCCGGCTCTTCCGCAAGTTGGGCGCCCGCGACCGGGCGCACGCGGTGGCGGCCGGCTTCCGCGCCGGCCTGGTCGCCTGAGCGGAGCCAGGGCGGCCGAGGTCACTCCTCGGCGGAGTCCTCGGTGCCCTCGGTCAGGGTGTCGTGCACGCCGTCGGCGTAACCCCGGGCGTAGTCCCAGCTGACGTAGTGGTCGGGGTCGGGGTCGTACGCCGGCTCGTGCACCCGGGGCTGGCCGGAGTTGAGCAGGTGGCGCAGGTTGCCCCGGAGCAGGTCCCAGTCGAAGTAGTGCGGCTCACGGCAGTCCTCGCACTCGATGACCAGGCCGCGTACCCCGATCGGCTGGAGCAGGGCCTGGTAGATCTCCAGGTCGGCGAGGTCCTCCAGGACATCCTGCCGCTCGACCTCGGTAAGCGGGTCGAGCTCGTCGTCCTCGCGCGGGTCGTGCAGGCCGGCAGCCGGATCGGCCGGGTCGCCGTTGAACGGGTCGATGGGCTCGTCGTGCACCCCCTCACCGTAGACCCCGGCACAGCGGAAATCCGCCCCTGGGGACAGCTGTGGCGGCGCCTACCCGAGCCCGGCGCTGCCCGGGCCGGCCCAGCGCAGTGGGTACGATGAAGCAACGCGCCGTCACTCCGGCGCTCGCCGGTGCCCGCGCGCGCCGCCTCACTGAAGCCCGTCCGACCAGCTCAGGGGAGCAACCGTGGAGAATTCGCCCAGCACCGACCTTCCCGCCGGCGTCGACGGCGGCGAGCTGGCCGGTCACCTGCCCGAGCTGCCGGCCGGCTCGGCGCGGGTGGTGCCGCTCGGGCTGACCTTCGACGACGTGCTGCTCCAGCCCGGCGAGTCGGACGTCGTGCCCAGCCGGGTCAACACCCGCACCAAGCTCACCCGGAACATCGAGCTGAACGTGCCGCTGCTCTCCAGCGCGATGGACACCGTCACCGAGGGGCGGATGGCGATCGCCATGGCCCGCCAGGGCGGCATCGGCGTGCTGCACCGCAACCTCTCCGTGGAGGACCAGGCGCTCCAGGTCGACCTGGTGAAGCGCTCCGAGTCCGGCATGATCACCAACCCGGTGACCGCCAGCCCGGACGACACCCTCCGCGACGTCGACGCGCTCTGCGGCCGATACCGGATCTCCGGTGTGCCGGTGGTCGACGGCGCGGGCCAGCTCGTCGGCATCGTGACCAACCGCGACATGCGCTTCGTCTCCGAGCCGGCCACCCCGGTGCGCGAGATCATGACCCGGACCCCGCTGATCACCGCCCCGGTCGGGGTGAGCAAGGACGAGGCCCTCGACCTGCTGCGCCGGCACAAGGTCGAGAAGCTGCCGATCGTCGACGACTCGGGCAAGCTGCGCGGGCTGATCACCGTCAAGGACTTCACCAAGAGCGAGCAGTACCCGAACGCCACCAAGGACTCCGCCGGCCGGCTCCGGGTGGCCGCCGCGATCGGCGTGGGCGAGGACTCGTACAAGCGGGCCCGCACGCTGGTCGACGCCGGGGTGGACATGCTGATCGTGGACACCGCGCACGGCCACCAGCGGGCCGTGCTGGAGATGGTCGCCCGACTCAAGAAGGACGTCGCGATCGACATCGTCGGCGGCAACATCGCCACGTACGCCGGCGCGAAGGCGCTGGTCGACGCGGGCGCCGACGGCGTCAAGGTGGGCGTCGGCCCGGGCGCCATCTGCACCACCCGGATCGTGGCCGGGGTGGGCGTGCCGCAGATCACGGCGATCATGGAGGCCACGCGCGCGGCCCGCCCGGCCGGTGTCCCGGTGATCGGCGACGGCGGCATCCAGTATTCCGGCGACATCGCCAAGGCCCTGGTCGCCGGCGCCGACACGGTGATGCTCGGCGGCCTGCTGGCCGGCTGCGAGGAGAGCCCGGGCGAGCTGCTCTTCATCAACGGCAAGCAGTACAAGACGTACCGGGGGATGGGCTCGCTCGGCGCCATGCAGTCCCGCGGCCAGGCCAAGTCGTACTCCAAGGACCGCTACTTCCAGCAGGACGTGACCAGCGACGAGAAGCTGGTCCCGGAGGGCGTCGAGGGCCAGGTGCCCTACCGGGGCCCGCTCGCCCAGGTCGCCCACCAGCTCGTTGGCGGGCTGCGGCTGGCGATGGGGTACGCCGGTGCCGAGAGCATCCCCGAGCTGCACCGCCGCGGCCAGCTCATCCGGATCACCGCGGCCGGCCTCAAGGAGAGCCACCCGCACGACATCCAGATGACCGTCGAGGCGCCCAACTACCACTCCCGCTGACCATCACCCCCAACAACCTGGAGTCCCCCATGCGTGACGTGGTCGAGATCGGGCTGGGCAAGACCGCGCAGCGCGGCTACCACCTGGACGACATCGCCATCGTGCCGAGCCGCCGCACCCGGGATGTCGACGACGTCTCCACCGCCTGGCAGCTCGACGCGTACCAGTTCGGCATCCCCTGCGTCGGCCACCCGTCCGACGCGACGATGAGCCCCGCCTCAGCGGTGCGGCTCGGCGAGCTCGGCGGCCTCGGCGTGCTCAACGTCGAGGGCCTCTGGACCCGGTACGAGAACCCGACGAAGGTGCTCGAGGAACTGGCCGGCCTGGACGAGGACGCCCCGGCCACCCGCCGGCTCCAGGAGGTCTACGCCGAGCCGATCCGCCCCGACCTGATCGCCGAGCGGGTCCGCGAGCTGCGGGCCGGCGGTGGCACGGTGGCCGTCCGGGTCTCCCCGCAGCACACCCTCGCGCTCGCCCCGGTGATCCTCGACGCGGGCGTGGACATCCTGGTCATCCAGGGCACCATCGTCTCCGCCGAGCACGTCTCCACCACCGACGAGCCGCTGAACCTCAAGGAGTTCATCGCCGACCTCGACCTGCCGGTCATCGTCGGCGGCTGCACCGACTACAAGACCGCGCTGCACCTGATGCGGACCGGCGCGGCCGGCGTGATCGTCGGCATCGGTGGCGACGGCTGGTCGACCACCGAGTCGGTGCTCGGCATCCGGGTGCCGATGGCCACCGCCATCGCCGACGCCGCCGCGGCCCGCCGCGACTACCTGGACGAGACCGGCGGCCGGTACGTGCATCTGATCGCCGACGGCGACATCCAGACCTCCGGCGACATCGCCAAGGCGCTGGGCTGCGGCGCCGACGCGGTGATGATCGGCGAGCCGCTCTCGCTCTGCGAGGAGGCCCCGGCCGGCGGTGCCTGGTGGCACTCGGCGGCCAGCCATCCGTCCCTGCCGCGGGGCGCGTTCGAGGTGGCCGGCGAGCCGCTCGGCTCGATGGAGAAGCTGCTCTTCGGCCCGGCCGACGAGCCGGACGGCCAGCTCAACCTCTTCGGCGGCCTGCGCCGCGCGATGGCCAAGTGCGGCTACCGCGACCTCAAGGAATTCCAGAAGGTAGGCCTGGTCCTAGACCGCTAACCCCCCACCCCCGCCGCGCCGGTCGGCTTAGGCTCGGCCGGTGAGGTGGGGACGGGGTGGGGTGGCGGCGGTGGTGGTGGCCGTCGCGGTGGTGGGCGGGGGATGTACGGGGGACGACGGCGGGCGGTTTCGGGCGGGGGCGGGTGACGTCGGGGATCCGTACGTGCCGGGGGCCGGCAACGGCGGCTACGACGTCGACCACTACGCGCTGACGGTCCGCTACGACCCGGCCGGCAAGCGGCTCACCGGCCAGGCCACCGTCACCGCCACCGCGACCGCCGGCCTGTCCCGGTTCCACCTGGACCTCGCCGGCCTCACCGTCGACCGGGTACGCGTCGACGGCGCCTCGGCCAAACACCGGCGCGACGGCGACGAACTGGTGGTCAGCCCGGCGCACGGCCTGCCAGCCGGCCGGCGGTTCACCGTCGAGGTGGCGTACGGCGGGGTACCGCGGCCGCTGCCCAGCGGCGAACTCGGCGACGGTGGCTTCCACGCCACCGGAGACGGCGCGATCGCCCTCGGCCAGCCCGAGTCGGCGAGCACCTGGTTCCCGGCCAACGACCACCCCTCCGACAAGGCCACCTACGACATCGAGGTGACCGTTCCGGACGGGCTCGCCGCGCTCAGCAACGGGGTGCCCAAGGGACAGTCCAGCCAGGACGGCTGGACCACCTGGCGCTGGTCCGAAGGCTCCCCGATGGCCAGCTACCTGACCACCCTGGTGATCGGCAACTACCGGGTGTCGACCGGCACGCACGCCGGGAAGCCGCTGGTGACCGCGGTCGCCGCCGGGCTGCCGGCGGACGGGCCGGCCGCCACGGCGCTGGCCCGCACCGGCGAGGTCGCCGACTTCCTGGCCGAGCGCTTCGGCCCGTACCCGTTCGACGCGTACGGCGGCATCGCGGTCGCCGACGAGCGCATCCGGTACGCGTTGGAGACCCAGACCCGGCCGGTCTACGGGCCGGGCTTCTTCGCCGACGGCCGGCCGAACACCGAGGTGGTCGCGCACGAGCTGGCCCACCAGTGGTTCGGGGACAGCGTCTCGCTGGCCCGGTGGAGCGACATCTGGCTCAACGAGGGCTTCGCCACGTACGCGGAATGGCTCTGGCGCGAGCACGACGGCGGCCGCAGCGTCGCCCAGTCCTTCGCCGAACGGTACATGGTGACCGACTGGACGAAGCCGTCGGTGGACCCGGGCCGGGCGGCCATGTTCGGCGATGCGGTCTACCAGCGCGGTGCGCTCGCCGTGCACGCGCTGCGCCGCGCGGTCGGCGACGAGACCTTCTTCCGCATCCTGCGTGGCTGGCTGGCCGAGCGGCGGGACGGCACCGCCACCACCGCCGACTTCGTCGCGTACGCCGAGCGGGTCGCCGGCCGGCCGCTGCGCCCACTGTTCGACGCCTGGCTGGTCGGCCCCGAACGCCCGGCCAGGTAAGGAAGGGCCCCCTGTTAACGCCTACTGCATAGCAGGGGGCCCCTATTAACACCGGTCAGGTCTTCACCCGCAGGGCGGGGTGGGCGGCGAGGAACTTTTCGGCCTCACCGGCCTTGAGCGCGGCGAAGAACTGCGGCCCCACCGGCCGGAGTTGCTCGCCCTGGTAGGCGCCGCCCTTGCGGACGCCGTCCCCGGGCAGCCCGACCAGGACCAGGCCGTCGGTCGGCATCCCGCCGAGGGCGTACGCGAAATCGATCAGGCCTCGCCCACCGCCCGCGTACACCATGGCGTCGCCGATGGCGTGCACCACCTTCTGGACCTGGTTCGGATCCCGGGCCAGCCCCTGGTCGAGGATCTTGCGGACCAGCGCCCGGATCAGCTGCTGCTGGTGGCGCTGCCGGGTGTAGTCGCCCCCGGCGATGTAGCGCTGCCGGGCGTAGTCCCGCGCCTGCCAGCCGTTCATGTGCCGGGTGCCCTTCTCATAGACCATCTGCGGCCCGACGTACCCGCTGGCGGTGTGCGGGCGGTACTGCCCGTCGGGGCGCCGGTGGATCGAGGCGACCCGCTGGTCGACGTAGAGGTCCACCCCGCCGAGGGCGTCGACGAGCCGGTCGAAGCCGAAGAAGGTGAGCACCGCGCCGGCGTCGATGCGCAGCCCGGTGTACCGGCTGACCGTGGTGCGCAGCAGCTCGTACCCCTGTTTGGTGCTGGGGTGTTTCTTGTCGCCCGGGACCCGGCTGCCGTAACTCATCGCGTGGGTCAGCTTGGTCCGCCCGCCCGGGTAGCCGGCCTTCGGGAAGGCCGGGATGTCGACCACCAGGTCGCGGGGGAGGGAGACGAGGTACGCCTGCTTCAGCCCCGGCTCCACATGCATGACCAGCACCGAGTCGGCGTGCGGCTCCCAGCCCGGCACGGTGACCCGGGTGTCCACCCCGACGAGGAGGAAGTTCAGCGGCCCCTTCACGTCCGCGCCGGGCGGCGGCGTGGGGCTCGCGTTCGTCGGGGCGCTTGCCGACGGCGACGCGGGGGAGTCGGCGGCCGGGCTGGGCGTGGGCCGCGAGACGAGCCGGGTGGCGACCACCGCGCCGGCGGCGACGAGGAGGACCGCGACCAGGGCGGCCAGCCCCAGCCAGCGTCGTCGTGGCGTTCCGGTGCCTTGCGTCATCGATTTCCCCTCTCCCCGTGTTGTCCGACGCGTGAGCGGCCGTCTTGGTTGCGGCCGAGACCTCGGCGTCGGCCGGGCGTCCTGCATGATCTCCGAAAACCGGTGCTGGCGCGACGGCTACTCGTCGGTAATGATGCGTTCATGCAGTATGACGTGGTGGTCGTCGGATCCGGATTCGGCGGCAGCGTCACCGCGCTCCGGCTGGCCGAGAAGGGCTACACCGTCGGCGTGCTGGAGGCCGGCCGGCGCTTCGCCGACGACGAGTTCCCGGAGACATCCTGGCGGGTCCGGCGCTTCCTGTGGGCCCCGAAGCTCGGCTGCTACGGCCTGCAGCGGATCGACCTGCTGCGCTCGGCCGGCCGGAAGGCCGGCGGCGGGGTGCTGGTGTTCTCGGGGGCGGGGGTGGGCGGCGGCTCCCTGGTCTACGCGAACACCCTCTACGAACCCCTCGACGCGTTCTACACCGACCCACAGTGGCGGGACATCACCGACTGGCGGGACGAGTTGGCCCGCCACTACGACCAGGCGAAGCGGATGCTCGGCGTCACCACGTACCCCGTCGTCACCGGCGCGGACCGGGCGATGCGGGCGGTGGCCGAGCGGATGGGGGCGGGGGACACCTTCCACGCCACCCCGGTGGGCGTGCACATCGGCCGGCCCGGCGAGCGGGTGGCCGACCCGTACTTCGGCGGGGCCGGGCCGGGCCGCACCGGGTGCACCCACTGCGGCTCGTGCATGACCGGCTGCCGGCACGGCGCGAAGAACACCCTGGTCAAGAACTACCTCTGGCTGGCCGAGCGGCTGGGCGTCCGGGTGCACCCGCTGACCACGGTGACCGCGGTCCGCCCAGCCGCCGGCGGCGGGTACGCGGTGCACACCGAGCGCACCGGCGCCTGGCTGCGCCGGCACCGCCGGGTGATCCACGCCGGCCAGGTGGTCTTCGCGGCCGGCGCGCCGGGCACCCAGCGGCTGCTGCACGAGATGCGGGCCACCGGGGCGCTGCCCGGGCTCTCGCCCCGGCTCGGCGAGCTGACCCGGACCAACTCGGAGGCGATCCTCGGCGCCTCGGTCGGCCGTGGGCAGGCCCGGCAGCGCGGGCTCGACTTCACCGAGGGGGTCGCCATCACCAGCTCGTTCCACCCGGACCCGCAGACCCACATCGAGCCGGTCCGCTACGGCCGAGGCTCGAACGCGATGGGTCTGCTCCAGTCGCTGCTGGTCGACGGCGGCCCGCGCCGGGTCCGGCGTTGGCTGGGCAGCATCGTCCGGCAGCCGGTGCTGGCGGCCCGTATGCTCTCCGTCCGCAGCTGGTCCGAGCGGACCGTGATCGCCCTGGTCATGCAGTCGGTGGACAACTCGCTCGTCACCGGGTTCCGCCGGGGTGTGTTCGGCCGGCGGCTGGTGTCCCGCCCCGGGCCCGGCACCCCCAACCCGACCTGGATTCCGGCCGGCAACCAGGCCGCCCGGCTGCTCGCCGAGGAGATCGGCGGTACGCCCGGCGGCGCGCTCACCGAGCCGTTCGACATCCCGCTGACCGCGCACCTCCTCGGCGGGGCGGTGATCGGGGCCACCCCGGACCGCGGGGTGATCGACCCGTACCACCGGGTCTACGGGCACCCGGGGCTGCACGTGGTGGACGGCGCGGCGGTGTCGGCCAACCTGGGGGTCAACCCGTCGCTGACCATCACTGCCCAGGCCGAGCGGGCCATGTCGCTCTGGCCCAACAAGGGCGAGGCGGACCCGCGCCCACCGCTCGGCTCGGCGTACCGGCGGCTGGACCCGGTCCCGCCGCGCCACCCCGCGATCCCCGCCCACGCCCCCGCCGCCCTGCGGTAAGGAGGGGCCCCCTATTAACGCCTCCGGTAGAGCAGGGGGCCCCTGTTAACAACCTCGCAGTCGGGGCGTGCTCGGTCCGGCGGTGACTGTCGGTAGGCTTTCTGCACATGAGCACGCCTCGCCCCGTCCTCGTGGTGGACTTCGGAGCCCAGTACGCCCAGCTCATCGCGCGCCGCGTACGCGAGGCGAGGGTCTACTCGGAGATCGTCCCGCATTCCATGCCGGTCGCCGAGATGCTGGCGAAGAACCCGGCCGCGATCATCCTCTCCGGCGGCCCGGCCAGCGTCTACGCGCCGGACGCGCCGCCGTTCGACGCCGGCATGTTCGACGCCGGTGTCCCGGTCTTCGGCATCTGCTACGGCTTCCAGGCGATGACCCAGGCGCTCGGCGGCACGGTGGCCCGGACCGGCAACCGGGAATACGGCGGCACCCCGCTGCACACCCGCCCGGAGGCCGGCGTACTGCTCCGCGACCTCCCGGACGACCTGCCGGTCTGGATGAGCCACGGCGACTGCGTCACCGAGGCGCCGGCCGGCTTCACGGTCACCGCCGAGTCGGCGGGCGCGCCGGTCGCCGCCTTCGAGGACCTCGCCGGCAGGCGGGCCGGCGTGCAGTTCCACCCGGAGGTCGGGCACACCGCGCACGGGCAGGAGATGCTCACCCGCTTTCTCTACGACATCGCCGGCATCGAGCCGACCTGGACGCCCGAGAACATCATCGACGAGCAGTTGGCCCGGATCCGCGAGCAGGTCGGCGACAAGGAGGTCATCTGCGGCCTGAGCGGCGGCGTCGACTCGGCGGTCGCCGCGGCGCTGGTGCACCGGGCCGTTGGCGACCAGCTCACCTGCGTCTTCGTCGACCACGGCCTGCTGCGCGCCGGCGAGGCCGAGCAGGTGGAGAAGGACTACGTCGCGGCCACCGGCATCAAGCTCAAGGTGGTGGACGCTCGGGAGCGGTTCCTCGGCGCCCTCGCGGGGGTGACCGACCCCGAGCAGAAGCGCAAGATCATCGGTCGGGAGTTCATCCGTGTCTTCGAGGCCGCCGCCCGGGAGATCGCCTCGCACGGCGACGTCGAGTTCCTGGTGCAGGGCACCCTCTACCCAGACGTGGTGGAGTCCGGCGGTGGCACCGGCACCGCCAACATCAAGAGCCACCACAACGTCGGCGGCCTGCCCGAGGATCTGAAGTTCGCCCTGGTCGAGCCGCTGCGCACGCTCTTCAAGGACGAGGTCCGCACGCTCGGCCTGCAGTTGGGGCTGCCCGAGGCGATGGTCTGGCGGCACCCGTTCCCGGGCCCGGGCCTGGCCATCCGGATCATCGGCGCGGTCGACGAGGAGCGGCTCGCCGTGCTCCGCAAGGCCGATCTGATCGCCCGGCAGGAGCTGTCCGCCGCCGGTTTGGACCGGGATGTCTGGCAGTTCCCGGTGGTGCTCCTGGCCGACGTGCGCAGCGTCGGCGTGCAGGGCGACGGACGCAGCTACGGGCATCCCGTGGTGCTGCGCCCGGTCTCCAGCGAGGACGCGATGACCGCCGACTGGTCCCGGCTGCCCTACGAGGTGATCGCCCGGATCTCCACCCGGATCACCAACGAGGTCGCCGAGGTGAACCGGGTGGTCCTGGACGTGACCAGCAAGCCGCCGGGCACCATCGAGTGGGAGTGACACCGCCTCACACGGATGGCGGCATCGGCGGCATCGGCGGCTGAGGCGCCGACTCCGCCGCCGTTTCGGCCTGCGGTGCCGTTCCGCCCTGCGCCGCCGGGCCCGCCTGCGGTGCCGTTTCGGCCTGCGCCGCCGTTTCGGCCTGTGGTGCGGGGCCGGCCTGTGGTGCCGGGCCGGCCTGTGGTGCCGGGCCAGGCTGTGGTGCCGCGTCCGGCTGCGGAGTAGGCGTCGGGCCGGGCTGCGGCGCGGGCGTCGGGCCGGGCTGCGGCGCGGGCGTCGGGCCGGGCCACGTGGGGTTCCCGGTCGGGTACGGTGCGGCCGGCGGGGCCGGCGGCCAGCCCGGGGTGGTGCCCGGCGGGTGCGGCCAGGCGGGTGCGCCGGCCGGCTCCTCGGGCATCAGGAACCACATGATCAGGTACGCCAGCGCGCCGAGCCCGCCGGTGAGCAGGGTGGCGACGGCGAAGCCGACCCGGACCAGGGTCGGATCGACCGCGAAGTAGCGCCCGACTCCGCTGGCCACACCGGCGACCATACGGTCGGTGACGGGCCGGCGGAGCTGCTTGTACGGGGGCTGAGGGGGGCTGTGGTAGGTCATGCCCTAACGGTCGCGCGCCGGGCGACTGAAAACCTCGGTGACCGCCCGGACTCCTACCCTGACCAATCCCTGAGGCGCCAGCCGAAAGTCAGGAATCTGACTCTTTTCGATGGAGGTAACCGCACCGGGGGAGAATTTCCTCCCGTGACTACCTTGCTGGAGCCGCTCCGCAGGATCGCGGCATACGCAGTTTGTGCTGATTCAGACGACCGAGTGTTGCTGGTCCGCGCATCAGGGCGCTCCGGCACCCCCGGCACCTGGTCGCTGCCCGGCGGGGCGGTCGACCACGGTGAGGATCCCAACCACACCGTCGTCCGGGAAACCGCTGCCGAGACCGGCCTCTCGGTCGCCGTCTCCGGCCTCCACGACGTGCTCGCCGACATGCGCGCGCTGCCCGAGCGCGGCATCACCATCCACACCGACCGCCTGCTCTACACGGTCTCGGTGCGCGGTGGGACGCTCACCGACCGGGTGGGCCGGCCGACCGACCTGGCCCGTTGGTTCACCCTCGACGAGGCCCGGGAGTTGCCGCTGCGGTCGTTCACCGCGCGCGCCCTGGGCCTGCCCTCCGCCACCGACGACATCGTGCCGGAGGAGGTTCCCGAGTTCCCCTCGTTCTACGCGGCCCCCGGCCCCGACGGGCTGCATCGGGCGCAGCGCTTCGCGGCGTACGCGGTGGTGACCGACCCGGAGGAACGGGTGCTGCTCACCCGAATCTCCGACGGGTACCCGGGTGCGGGTTGCTGGCACCTGCCGGGCGGCGGCACCGACTACGGCGAGCAACCGGGCGCCGCGCTGATCCGCGAGCTGGTGGAGGAGACCGGGCAGACCGGCCGCCTGGTCGAGCTGCTCGGCGTCGCCAGCCACCGGGACGCCGCCTCGCTCGGCCCGGAGGGCTACCCGATCGACTGGCACGGCGTACGCGCCTTCTACCGGGTGATCGTCGACCAGCCGGCCCCGCCCACGGTGGCCGACGTGGGTGGCTCCACCTGCGAGGCCCGCTGGTTCCGCCGGGAGGAACTCGACGCCCTCCCCACCGACCGCCTGACGGAGGTAACCGCCGAAGCCGTCCAAGCCGCCCACCTCATCTAACCCCCACCCCGCCCGTTGCGGATGATCATGAAGTTATTGCCACGACACGTCACGCTGGCGGGCAATAGGTTCATGATCGACGGGTGAGCGAGCGGGAGGCGGGGCTGGTGGAGGAGCGGCGGCGGATCGGGGCGTACGGAGTGCTGCGGGACGACCGCGGGCGGGTGCTGTTGGCCCGCGGGTCGGCCGGGTGCCCGTACCCGGGGGTGTGGCAGCTGCCCGGCGGCGGCATCGAGCACGCGGAGCACCCGGAGCATGCCGTGGTACGCGAGTTCGCCGAGGAGACCGGGCTCTCCGTCGCGGTGGCCGCGATCCGGGCCGCCGTCGCCGACGTGGCCGTCTTCCGGGACGCGGGCGTCGCGGTGCACACCGACCGGCTGGTCTTCGACGTCGAGGCGCGCGGCGGCGAACTCCGCCCCGAGCCGGCCGGCGGCAGCGACGAGCTGGGCTGGTTCACGCCGGACGACTCGGCCGGCCTGCCGCTGATGCCGTTCACCGCCGAGCTGCTCGGGATTCCCGTCGTCCCCCTGCGGGCCGACCTGCCCCGGGCCCGGCCGCCCGCCCCGGCCGCCCCCGCCGCCGACCGCCGGCAGCGCTTCGCCGCGTACGGGCTGGTCACCGATCCGGCCGGGCGGGTGCTGCTCACGATGATCGCCGACGGGTATCCAGGTGCCGGAAAGTGGCACCTGCCCGGCGGCGGCACCGACCACGGTGAGCAGCCGGCGGCCGGGCTGCTGCGCGAACTGGTGGAGGAGGCCGGCCAGCTCGGCCGGGTGGTCGACCTGCTGGCCGTGGACAACCTGCACAATCCCGCCGCGCTCGGCCCGGAGGGACGACCGCTGGACTGGCACGGCGTGCGGGTGATCTACCGGGTACGCGTCGACGCCCCGACCGAGGCGGTGGTGACCGAACTCGCGGGCGGCTCCACCGCGCGGGCCGCCTGGTTCGTGCCCGAGCAGGTCGCCGGCCTCTCGATGACCGACGTCGCGGCCCTGGCCACCGGGCACCGGGGCAGGTGACGGGCGCTCGTTCGGCGAGGTGGGACGCCTCCGGTACAGTCGGAAGGCGGGGTTGGCCGATGGAAACGGGCGATGACGCCCGGGATCGGATCAACTGAGCGGTTCGCGCGATTAAGGCAGTTTTAAGTACCGTCGGCAGCTATCGCCAAGCCCCCGTCCCCTGTGCAATGGTGTACTCCGCAAAACGGGCTGCCGGACCAGAGAGGTCCGGCACGAGACAGCCGGGCGCCCGCCCTCGGGGCGGCCAGCGATCCGGTGATGGAGGAAAGCGTGCCGAGAGCCCCATGGCGCCGGCGTCGTACGACTGACAGTCCGCGCCCCGCAGGGCGTCGCTGGGCGGGCGGATTGCGCCGCAGCAGCACGTTCGCCCGTCAGGTGCTGCTGGTCCGGGTGGGCCGCCGGCACGCTGGTGCCGCAGCCGCGACCGACCTGGTCACCCCCGATCACCGCCGGACCGACCGCCAGCGCCGTCGCTACGGTCGACTCGACCCCGAGGTCGAGGCGGTGCTGCCAGTCAGCCCGGCACTCGCCCCCGCGGCGGCGGCCGACGAAGCGCCGGCGATGTCGATCCCGCTCCTGCCCGGTGAGCGCACCGTCGCCCGACGGGCCAAGTTCGCCCTGGTCAACGCCTGCACCCTGAGCAGCCTGATGCTCGGCCTGCTGGCGATCTTCCTGGCCATGCGAGGCGATGTCCAGACTGCGGCGCTCTGCCTGATCGCCTGCGTCGCGTTCGACGGCCTGGACGGCGCGCTGGCCCGCAGGCTCGGCGTGGCCAGCCCGTTCGGCGCCCAGATGGACTCGCTGGCCGACATGTGCTCGTTCGGGCTCGCCGCCCCGGTGGTGGTCTACGCCTCGCTGGCCGGCTCGGTCCGGCCGGCGGCCGCCGCCGTCGCCTGCGGCCTGGTCGCGGCCTGCGCCGCGATCCGGCTCGCCCGGTTCAACGTCTCGCCGAAGGACGGCCGGTTCTTCAGCGGCGTACCGACCACCATGGCAGCGGCCGTGCTGGCCCTGACCGTGGCGATCGGTGTGCCGGTCTCCGGCCGGGTGATGGTCGGCGGGGTGGCGCTGCTCGCCTTCGCCATGGTCTCCAGCTTCCCGTACGCGAAGCTCGCCCGGCTGGTGAAGCTGCCGCCGTGGCTATGGCTGGCCCCGGTGGTCGGCGCGCTGGTCGACATCCGGCTCACCTTCGCCCTCGTGGTGGTGGGGTACCTGGCCAGCGGCCCGGTGCTGTGGCTGCACCAGCGCCGCACCGCCTGATCCTTCCGTCGAAAGGGGGCGCCGCTCGTCGCGGCGCCCCCTTTTCGCGTCCCAGGGTCAGATCCAGCGGGCGATCACGGTCGAGCCACCGACCACCTTGTCGCCGGGGCCGACCAGCGGCTCGGCCGCCTCGGCCGGCAGGTAGACGTCGGTACGCGAGCCGAACCGGATCAGGCCGAAGCGCTCGCCCCGGGCCAGCAGCGCGCCGACCGGCGCCCGCTGCACGATCCGCCGGGCGATCAGGCCGGTACGCTGCGCGACCACCACCGTGCCATGCTCGGTGTCGAGCACCGTGTAGGCCGCCACGTTGTGCTCGGCGTCCGGCTTCATCGCGTTGACGAACCCGCCGTCCGCGACGAAGTAGTCGACCACCTTGCCGGCCACCGGGGAGCGGTTGACGTGTACGTCCAGCACGGAGAGGAAGACCGCGACCCGCAGCCACTCGCCGTCGCCGAAGCGCTCGTCGTGCAGCCGCTGCACCGAGAGGACCTGGCCGTCCGCCGCGGCGACCACGGCCGCCGGGTCCTCCGGGACGTCCCGCTCCGGGTCCCGGAAGAACGCGGCCACCGGCGCGGCGGCCAGCGCCGGCAGCAGCCAGAGCTTCGACTTCGGCCGGGTCACCCGGGCCAGCGCGGCCAGGCCGAGACTGATCCCGGCCGCCGCCACACCGTTGGAGTCGATGTGCATGCCCGGGGTCAGCGGCACGCTCGACGGCCGGTACGCGGGCGAGAGCCGGGCGGCGAGCGCGACGGGCGCCGGGGTGAAGCGGAGGTGGTGCACCCGTACCGGCGGAGAATTGCGCAGCACCAGGTCGGTGCGGACACCGTGCAGCAGGCCCTGCCGGTCCAGTTCGGCGCCGGCGCCCTCGGTACGGAAGAGCGGCGCGGCGACGCTCAGCACGGCGCCCTCGGTGAGGTACTTCACCAGCCCGTCGACGGCCGACCGGGTCTCGTCGACGGTGCCGCTGAACGGCTCGGCGGCGATGACCAACTCGGCGGCGTCCGCCTCGGCGAGGGTGTTGACGACGCGTACCCGGTCGGCGACCCAGCGGCCCTGGGCCGTCACGTGCTCGCGCAGCGCGGCCGCGGAGCAGCCCTCCGCCGGCACGACGGTGAGCCGGTCGCCGGGGAGCAGCGCGTCGATCGCGGCGGCCAGCACCGCGGACTCCGGTGCCGCGCCGACCAGCAGGCCGGCCTTCGGGTCGTTACGCCGGGCGAGTTCGGCGACGAGGGTACGGGCGGCGCGCTCCCCGACGCGGACCGGGCCGGACGGGCCGGGGCTGCGTACGGCGGGGGACTGGGTCATGTCGGACGGGCTCCTGACGGGGTAGAGATGGGACGCGGCGGGACCGCCACGGCGACCTGGCCGGCCGGGGCCGCGGACGGTGCCCGGCGACCGGGAGCGCCGGCCGCGGCCGGGCACGCCGGCCGGCGGAGGCGAGCTCTCCGCCAGCCAGCATATGCGCCGCCGCCAGCGCCCCGCACCGTCGCGGTCAGCCCGCCGACCGTTCGTCGCGGCCGGGCTCGTCACCGTCCCCGTCGGTACGCATGTCGCCGGCCGCGCTCTGGCCGGCCGGCCACTCCGGACGGTCGGCCGGCGGCGTGGCGGTGCGGTCCGCGACGGGGACGTCGGCCATCGCGTCGGGGTGCCGCGCGGACCGCAGCGCGCCGACCAGGCTCAGCAGTCCGACCAGGATGAGCGCGCCGGCCAGGAACCAGCCCACCGGGGGCAGGGTGAGCCCGAGGATCCGGCCGAGCAGCCACCAGACGGATAGGGCCAGGAAGACCAGCCCGAAGGCGAACGACACGACATCGGCGCGGTGGGCCTTCACCGGGTCACCTCCAGGTCTCCGGCGTTGACGTGGATGAGCAGTCGCAGGGTGCCCCCGCCCGGGCCGTCCGGTCCGAGGTCGGTGGTCTCCCATTTCGGGCCGTTGAGCCGGCTGTCACGCCGGCCGAAGACGGTGGCGTTCCCGGCGTTCACGTCGGCCACTGTGGTGACGTCGACCTTCGGCGGCACGACCACCGTCAGCTTGCCGAAGTCGACCTCCGCGGTGATCTGCGTGTCCTTCTGGTCGAAGTCCACCGCGCGCAGGTCGAGCACCGCGTCGCCGAAGCTGTTCTTGTAGCGGACGGCCAGGTCCTGATAGCTGGGCGGTGTCCAGATGACCTTGCCCCCACCCACCCGGTCGTAGGACTCGGCCACGGTGGCGATGCCGAGCGCCGCCGCGGTGACCAGGCCGAGCGCGATCAGCCAGCGGGCCCGGCCGAACCAGGTACCCACCAGCAGCCCGAGCCCGATCGTGGCCAGCGCCGCGGCGAAGTACCCGGCCGCCCCGACCGGGAAGACGTCGAGCAGGTCGAGCATGGCCACCACACCCAGCGCCAGGAAGATCAGCGAGAAGGTGATCGCGCCGAGTGCGGACCGCTCCTTCGGCCGCTTCGGCGCCCGCATCAGCGGTGCGGGAGTCGGTGGCGCCGGCGGGTACGGCCCGGCGTACGGGCCGTGCGGCGCGAAGGGTGGCCGGTAACCGCCGGGCGGCGGCGCGCCCACCGGCGACGGCGGCGGTACCGAGACCGGCGGCCCGAGCGGGCCGCCCCCAGTGGTCGGCGTACCCGGCCAGGTCGGCGCCGCGTTCCCCTGCCACGCCTCGGCGGCCCGGGCATCCGGGACAGCGGTGGGCTCCGCGGGGTAGCCGGTGGCCGGCCAGGCCGGCTGCTGCCCGGTGGCGGCGTCCGTGGCCGTCGGCTCGGCGGGCGCGCCCGCGCCGGCACGCTGCGCCGGCGGCATGGCCGGCCCGGCCTCGGACCAGGCGGGCTCAGCGGCGGTACCGGTCGCCGGCCAGGCCGGCTGGGTGGCGGCGCCGGCTTGCGGCCCACCCCAGCCTGCCGGGGCGCTCGCCGGCCCGGCCGGGCCCCACACCGGGCCGCTGCCGGGTGCCGGCCAGGCCGGCGGCGGCGTGGGACCCGGCGACGGGCCGGCCGCCCCGGCATCGCGCCGCTCCGCCGCGTTGCGCGGCTGGCGGTTGAGCAGCAGCGCGCCGCCGATGAGGATCACCGCGCCGAGCAGGACCGCCCGGAGCGCGTCTGTGACGATGTAGCCGAAGCCGATCGCGACCACGATGCTGAGCACGATCACGGTGACCGGGGACATGCTCGACCGGCCCCGGCCGAGCATCGACTCCAGCGGGGAGGCGGTGTCCCCCTCGCCCGGGATGATCAGCCAGGCGGTGAGGTAGAGCAGGATGCCGATGCCGCCGAAGAAGCCCAGCACGGCGAGGATCACCCGCCACAGTACCGGGTCGGTGTTGGTGGCCCGGCCGATGGCGGCACAGACACCGGCCAGGTAGCGGCCGTCCCGTGGCCGGACCAGGCCGTACCGGGAGGTGAAGCCGGCGGCGCCGGGCGGTGGGGCGTACCCGGAGGGCGGCGGAGCGTTCGGCGGGCCCGGCGGCGGCCCGGCGGGCCCGGCCGGCGGGGGTGGCGGCGGCCCTTCCGGTGGCACCGCGCCGGGCGGGGGTGGTGGTGGCCCGTCCGGTGGCACCGCCCCGGGCTGGGGTGGACGGGCAGCTTCCTCGGTCATGCCTTCGATCCTGCTGCGCGCTCCGCCCCAACGTCCTCAGGACCCGACCCTGACGCCACCCTGAGATCCCGGGACCTCGAATGTCGGGGGCGTCCCCATGGTCGCGAGCGGTCCGCCCGTGTGACCATCGAGGCGGCCCCGGCGCAGGCCGGTCGCCGCCAGCACCGTCCGCCCGACCAGGGGAGTCTCCCATCAGCACCACCGTGACCACGCACCCGCCGCGGCTCTACCGGGCCACCGAGCACCGGTTGGCCGCGGGGGTGGCCGCCGGCATCGCCGAGCACCTCGGTATCTCGGTGCTCCGCGTCCGGATCGCCTTCATGGTGCTGCTCGGGCTGAACGGTCTCGGACTGCTGCTGTACGCCGCCTTCTGGGCGGTTGTTCCGCCCCGCCCGGGTGACACCGCCGTCCCGCCCCGCCGCGATCTCGCCCAGCTGCTGCCCTTCGTGGCGATCGGGCTGGGCGTCCTGCTGGTCCAGATGATGGCATTCCACTCGGTCGGCGCCGCCGGCACCGCCGGCTGGCTGGTCGCGATCATCGCGGTCGGCGCCGGCGTGATCTGGCACCAGTCCGCGCCCGAGCGCCGCCAGCAGTGGAGCGGGTCGATGGCGGTGCCCTGGCTGGGCGCGGTGGTGGAGGAGAGCGACCGGCGCGCGTTCGTGCTGCGTTTCGTCGGCGGCGGGGTGCTCGTCGCCGTCGGCATAATCGGCGTGGCCGCGGTCTACTCGCCGTCGCAGAACTTCGACGCCGTGCTCAACGGCGTGATCTTCGCCCTGGTCGGGCTGGCCGGCGTCGGCGTGGTGACGGGGCCGGTGCTCTGGCGTACCTGGAACCAGCTGCGCTCGGAGCGCGAGGGACGCATCCGGGAGCAGGAGCGCGCCGAACTGGCGGCAATGGTGCACGACCAGGTCCTGCACACCCTCGCCCTGATCCAGCGCAACGCCAGCGACGTCAAGACCGTGCAGCGGCTGGCCCGCGGCCAGGAGCGGTCGCTGCGGAGCTGGCTCTACAAGCCGGTTTCCTCGCCGACGGAACGGTTCGCGGCGGCCCTGGAGCAGGCCGCCGCCGAGGTGGAGGACACCTTCGCCATCACCGTCGAGGCCGTGGTGGTCGGCGACCGGGAGACCGACGAGCGGGTGGGCGCGCTGGTCGCCGCCGCCCGGGAGGCGTTGGTCAACGCGGCGCGGCATGCCGGGGTGCAGACGGTGTCGCTGTACGCCGAGGTGGAGCCGCATCAGGTCAGCGTCTTCGTACGGGACCGGGGCAAGGGCTTCGACCCGGCTACCGTGGAGGATCACCGGCACGGCGTCCGGGGCTCGATCATCGGGCGGATGAAGCGGCACGGCGGTCGGGCCGAGATCCGGTCCGGACCGGGGGAGGGGGCCGAGGTCCGGCTGATCCTGCCGATCAGCGGCTCCGGCTCCAACGCGGAAAGGGACAGATGACCATGGCCGAGCAGGGACCGGTCGAGGCGGCGGCGCCCCGGGACGGGCGACTGCGGGTGTTCCTCGTCGACGACCACGCCATGTTCCGGGCGGGCGTACGCGCCGAGCTCGGCGGGCACGTCGAGGTGGTGGGCGAGGCCAGCACGGTGGCCGAGGCGGTCAGCCGGATCACGGCGACCCAGCCCGACGTGGTGCTGCTCGACGTGCACATGCCGGACGGCGGTGGTCGGGCGGTGCTGGAGGCGATGCGGCGTACCCACCCGCAGGTCCGGTTTCTGGCGTTGAGCGTCTCCGACGCGGCCGAGGACGTGATCGGGCTGATCCGGGCCGGCGCCCGGGGCTACGTCACCAAGACCATCTCCCCGGACGAGTTGACCGACGCCATCCGCCGGGTGGCCGACGGGGACGCGGTGTTCAGCCCCCGGCTGGCCGGGTTCGTGCTGGACGCGTTCGCGGCCCGGCCGGACGCCCCCGTCGCCGACCCGGAGCTGGATCAGCTCACCAACCGCGAGCGCGAGGTGCTCCGGCTGCTGGCCCGGGGGTACGCCTACAAGGAGATCGCCAAGGAGCTGTTCATCTCGATCAAGACGGTCGAGACGCATGTCTCCAACGTGCTGCGCAAGCTCCAGATGTCCAACCGCTATGAGTTGTCCCGCTGGGCGGCCGACCGCCGGCTGGTCTGACCGCCGACTTAGGGCGTCTCTCCCGGATCTTCGCCGGCCTGCGCATTCCGCGGGGGCTCTT